>CACXCV010000075.1 GCA_902766215.1 Oscillospiraceae bacterium | reverse complement strand
GGCACTGGACCCGGCGCTGGACGCCGAGGAATATCACATTACCCGGTGCGGCCTGGCCGTGGACATCACGGCCGGCGGGCACAGAGGTCTGCTGTACGGCACGTTTGCCCTGCTGCGCCACCTGCAGCTGGGCGAGGTGAGCGATGGCTTTAATCAGGCGCGGACGCCGTCCAACCCGCTGCGCATGGTGAACCACTGGGACAACCTGGACGGCAGCATCGAGCGCGGCTACTCAGGCCGGAGCTTTTTCTTCGCCGGAGAAGAGATTCTGATCAACGAGCGCACCCGCGACTATGCCCGCTTGATGGCCTCGGTGGGGATCAATGCCGCGGCCATCAACAACGTCAATGTGGGCGGACCGGCGCTGGAGCTGCTGACCGGCCGCTATCGCAGCCGGCTGGTCGAGCTGGCCGGGATTTTCGCCGGGTATGGCATCCGGCTGTTCCTGTCCATCAGCTTTGGTTCGCCGGCGCAGATCGGCGGCCTGGACACAGCCGATCCGCTGGACGAGCGGGTGCGCCAGTGGTGGAAGGACACCAGCCGCAGCCTGTTTGAGGAAATTCCCAATTTCGGCGGCTTTCTGGTCAAGGCGGATTCCGAAGGCTCGCTGGGCCCCTTTGCCTATGGCCGCACCCATGCCGAAGGAGCCAACATGCTGGCCGAGGCGGTGCGTCCCTTTGGCGGCATCGTCATCTGGCGCTGCTTTGTGTACAACTGCCGGCAGGATTGGCGCGACAACAAGACCGACCGCGCCTGCCAGGCCTATGCCAACTTTATCGGTCTGGACGGGCAGTTTGCCGACAATGTCATCCTGCAGGTCAAAAACGGCCCGGTGGACTTTCAGGTGCGCGAGCCGGTGCATCCGCTCTTTGGCGGCATGCAGCACACCAATTTGATGCTGGAGGTGCAGATTGCCCAGGAGTATACCGGCCAGCAGCGCCACGTGTGCTATCTTCTGCCCTGGTTCCGCGAGATTCTGGACTTTCGGACCCATAACGGCAAGCCTTATGACACGGTGAAGGACATTGTCAGCGGCAAAAACAGCGGCAGCCGCTGCTGCGGCATGGCCACGGTGATCAACACCGGCAACGACCCCAACTGGACCGGGCACGACCTGGCGGCGGCCAACCTCTATGGCTATGGCCGGCTGGCGTTTGAAACCGCGCTCTCGCCCGAAACCATCGCCGCCGAGTGGATTCGCCTGACCCTGGGCGAGGACCCGCTGGTGCGGGAAAACGTGATGACGATCCTGATGATGAGCTGGCCCACGTATGAAAAGTATACCGCACCGCTGGCCATTGGCTGGATGGTGGCCCCTTACAACCACTTTGACCCCTCTGTCGACGGCTATGAATATGACCGCTGGGGCACCTATCATCGCATCAGTCACAGCGCCATCGGCCGCGACCGCAGCAGCCGCGGCACCGGCTACAGCCAGCAGTATTTCGAACCGCTGGCCTCAATGTATGACAGCATTGATACCTGCCCGGAGGAAATGCTGCTGTTCTTCCACCGGGTGCGCTTTGACCATGTGCTTTCCACCGGTGAGACGCTGCTGCAGCACATCTACAACACGCACTTTGAGGGCGTGGAGGATGTGGAGCGCATGCTGGCGCTGTGGCAGGCGCTGGAGGGCCGGGTGGACGAGGCGGTTTATGAGCGGGTGCTGGGGCGGATGCGTTTTCAGCTGACGCACGCCAAAGAGTGGCGCGACTGCATCAACACCTATATGCACCGCGTGACCGAGGTTCCCGACGAACAGGGCCGGAAGATCTACGACTGAAACAAATGAAACGGCAGCCGCACAGCGTGCGGCTGCCGTTTTGCTGCCTGTTACCGGCTGCTGTCCGTACGGCAGCGGCAGTGGAGGTCAGGATGCGTCGCCGGTTTCGCGCGTGAGGGCGCGCAGCGGCGCCATGGCCTGCAGCTCGTCAATCTGGGTTTGCAGCTGCCGCCGCTCCCCGGCCAGGGCGTCCGCCCGGGCGTGGAGCATCCGGCAGGCGAGCATCAGGCGCTTTTGCTCGGCCTGGTGGAGCCTTGTGGCATGGCGCAGCTGCCGGCGGCGCTTGCCGGCATAGTACAGCGCGGGAAACAGGCAGGCCGGCGGCAGCAGCAGCGAGGCGGCCGGGGCCAGCCAGGGCAGGGGAAACGGGGCAGTTTGCAGCAGCGCCAGCATGGCCAGCAGGGCGATACTGCCGGCTGCGGCCTGCCAAAAAGCACGGTGCATGGTCATCATCTCCTTAAAAAAGAGGATGCCCATGCGCCGGGAAATTATACCTGCAGCAGCAGCGCCATCAGCGGGATGGTAAGCAGCGAGAGCAGCGTGGTTAAAAATGTGCCCTGGGCCATCAGCTGCTGGTCGCCGCCATAGGTCAGGCAGAGCATGGTTCCGTTGGTTGCCACGGGCATCCCCGCCAGCAGCACCATCACGCCCAGAATGATCGGGTCGCCGATCCACCCGCGCAGAGCGGCCCACACCAGCAGCGGCATCAGCACCAGCCGGAACGCACACAGGGCATACAGCCGGGGGCTGCCGGCCAGCAGCCGCAGGGGCATCCCGGCCAGCGTGGCGCCGATGATCAGCAGTGCGGCGGGGGTGGTGATGGCGCCCAGTGTCTGGCACGTTTCGCGCAGCACGCCCGGCCAGCGGATGGGGACCAGCGCAATGACAATGGCCAGCAGGCAGGCGACGACCGAGGGCGTCAGCAGCAGCCGCGGGTTGAAGCGCTGCCCCCGGCTGCCGCGGAGCATCATCACGCCCACGGTGTAGACCAGCAGATTGAAGGGCAGGTTGAACATGGTGGCGGCAAAAACGGCCTCGTCGCCCAGCACCGCCGCCACCACGGGAAAGCCGACGAACCCCACGTTGGCAAAGGTTAACATAAAGCGATAGGAGCCAATCTGCGCCGCCGGAACGCGGAACACCCGCGGCCACAGCCAGGCCAGACCGAACAGCACCAGATAGTGCGCAAAGGACAGCCCCAGCATCAGCAGCACCAGCCGCGGCGAGGCCTGCTCGGCGGCCATGGCGCGGCCGAGAATATAGGCGGGGAAGGTGACACAAATCACCAACCGGGACAGCGTCCGGCTGCCCTCCTGGCTGAGAATCCCGCAGCGGCTGACCACATAGCCCACGGTAATGATCAAAAACAGCACCAGCACCTTCAGCAGCACCTGAATTAAGCGCTCCATGCTGCGCCACCCCCATTTCATGCAGACTATAGCATCTGCTCCCTGAAAAGTCAACACGCCGGGCTTGACGCAGGGAGGCCGAATGCGATAAAATACAATAGAATATGGTCATTTTATGGGGGACGGGAGATTATGGCTAAAATTGGCTTTGACAATGAAAAATATCTCAGCATGCAGTCCGAGCGCATCAAGGAGCGCATTGTGCTGGCCGGCGGCAAACTGTATCTGGAGTTTGGCGGCAAGCTGTTTGACGACTATCATGCGGCGCGGGTGCTGCCGGGCTTTCAGCCAGACAGCAAAATCCGGATGCTGATGCAGCTGCGGGATCAGGCGGAGATTGTGATTGTCATCAACGCCGGTGACATCGAAAAGAGCAAGGTGCGCGG
>CACXCV010000074.1 GCA_902766215.1 Oscillospiraceae bacterium | reverse complement strand
TGCTGGAAATGACCGCCGCCGAGGCGCTGGACTTCTTTGACAACCTGCCCAAGATCCGCAGCCGCGTGCAGACGCTGGTGGACGTGGGCCTGGAATATGTCAAGCTGGGCCAGGCGGCCACCACGCTCTCCGGCGGCGAGGCCCAGCGCATCAAGCTGGCCACCGAGCTGTCCCGCCGCAGCACCGGCAGCACCGTCTACTTTCTGGACGAGCCGACCACCGGCCTGCACATGGCCGACGTACACCGGCTGATCGACGTGCTGCAGATGCTGGTGGACGCCGGCAACACCGTCATTGTCATCGAGCACAACCTGGACGTGATCAAGGTGGCCGACCATGTCATCGACCTGGGCCCCGACGGCGGCGACGCCGGCGGGCAGATCGTCGCCGCCGGCACGCCGGAGGAGATTGCCGCCTGCCCCGGCAGCGCCACCGGCCAGTTTCTCAGCCGCCTGCTGTAATTATTCATCATATGCGTGTTTTCATACATGAGCGCCTGCCGCGGCAGGCGCTCATGCTTTCTGTTTCCCGGGGCCGGCGCGCGGTGCCGCTCCCGGCCGCAGCTTCCCATATGTCGCTTGATTCCGGTGTTTCTATTCATTTTACCCAAGGGTAATCATGTATGAATGCATATCTTGGTCAGAATGGAAGATTTGCATTTCCTGGTTGACAAACCCGCATTGCAGCAGTATAATCATGCATATCAAATGAATAACCACTCATCAAACAGAGGAGAGAATGCCATGGATCGGATTTCCGCGTGGGCGGCGGACCTGGCCGCTACATTTTACAAATGCTTCATCCGCGAAGACCGATACAAGCTTCTGCTTGGCGGCATCGGCGTCACTATCAAGATTTCGCTGGTGGCGGTGCTGCTGGGCATCCTCATCGGCCTGATCATCGCGCTGTGTAGCCTGTCCAAAAAGAAGCTGCTGAACATCCTCAGCAAAATCTACACCGACGTGATCCGGGGCACCCCGTCCGTCACGCAGCTGATGATCATCTACTTTGTGGTCTTTGCCACGGTTCACTGGCCCAAGTGGCTCATTGCCGCCATCGCCTTCGGCATCAACTCCGGCGCGTATGTGTCCGAGATCTTCCGCGCCGGCATCCAGTCGATCGACGCCGGCCAGACCGAGGCCGGCCGTTCGCTGGGGCTCAACGGCCGCCAGACCATGATACACATCGTCATCCCCCAGGCGGTGAAAAACATCTTCCCCGCGCTGTGCAATGAGTTTATTACCTTGATTAAGGAAACGGCCATTGTGGGCTATGTGGGGCTGACTGACATTCAAAAGGCCGGCGACTTTATCAAAAGCGCCACCTTCGAGGCCTTTATGCCCCTGATCGGCACGGCCATCATCTACTTCGTGCTCATTAAAATCCTGACCCTGGCTCTGGGCCGCGCGGAAAAACATCTGCGCCGGTCAGAGACGCACTGAACCGGAAAGGAGCGGCTGCCTTGATTCGCGTACACAACTTACATAAACACTTTGGCTCGCTGGAAGTCCTGACCGGGATCGACGAGCACATCTCCCAGGGCGAGGTGGTGGTGATCATCGGCCCCTCCGGCTCGGGCAAGAGCACCTTTCTGCGATGCCTCAACCTGTTGGAAACCCCCACTGAGGGCGAGATTTACGTGGACGATCAGCTGATCAACAGCCCCAAGGCCAACGTGAACAAGATCCGGCAGAAGATGGGCATGGTGTTTCAGCAGTTCAACCTTTTCCCGCACCTGACCGTCATGGACAACATCACCCTGGCGCCGGTCATGCTCAAGCGCATGACCAAGGACGCGGCGCAGGCAAAGGCCATGGAGCTGCTGGCCCGCGTGGGTCTGGCCGAAAAGGCCGGCGCGTATCCCGCCCAGCTCTCCGGCGGACAGAAGCAGCGCGTGGCCATCGCCCGGGCGCTGGCCATGGAGCCGGAGATCATGCTCTTCGACGAGCCGACCTCCGCCCTGGACCCCGAAATGGTGGGCGAGGTACTGGACGTGATGAAGGACCTGGCCAAGTCCGGCATGACCATGGTGGTGGTCACCCACGAGATGGCCTTTGCCCGCGAGGTGGGCACCCGGGTGCTGTTCATGGATCAGGGCGTGATTATGGAGCAAGGCACCCCGGCCGAGATCTTTGGAAACGCCCGGAACGAGCGTACGCAAAAATTCCTGAGTAAAGTCCTGTAACCCGTCAAACCGTTATTTTGGGGTTTATCCCCCTTGAATAAGCAAAACAAACAAATAAAAGGAGATTATTACAATGAAAAAGCTGGTAAAAGTTCTCTCTCTGGCCATGTCCCTTCTGCTGCTGGGCTGCGTGCTGAGCGCCTGCAGCAGCGCCCCCGCCGCAACCGCAACGCTCACCTTCGGCACCAACGCCGAATTCCCTCCCTTTGAGTTTGTCACCGCCAACGGCACCATCGGCGAGTTTGACGGCATTGACATTGCCATTGCCAAGCAGGTTGCCGAGGACAACAACATGACCCCCGTCATCGAAAACATGGAGTTCGACTCGCTGCTGGTGGCCCTGCAGAACGGCCAGATCGACGCCGCCATTGCCGGTATGACCATCACCGACGAGCGTCTGGAGTCGGTTGACTTCTCCAACCCGTACTACACCGCCACCCAGGTCATGATCGTCAAAGACGACTCGGACATCACCTGTGCCGCCGACATGGCTGACAAGAAGATCTGCGTCATCCAGGGCTACACCGGCGAAATCTGCGTCAACGACATGGGCTATCCCTACGAGTCCTTCAAGAAGGGCACCGAAGCTGTCATGGAGCTGGTCAACGGCAAGTGCGACGTGGTTGTGCTGGACTCCGCCACGGCCATCAAATATGTTAACGACAACGAGGGCCTGAAGATTGTTGAAGACCCCTCCGCCTTCGAGTCTGAGGAATATGCCATTGCCGTGGCCAAGGGCAACACCGAGCTGCTGAACAAGATCAACACCGTGCTGGAGAAGATGATCAACGACGGCACCATCTCTGAGCTGGGCGCCAAGTACAGCGAAATGGGCTAAATGAAATCCCCTCTGATTTTCCCTCTCTTACCCCTCTCTGAATATCGAACCAGGCCCCATGCCAAACGGCATGGGGCCTGGTGCTTGTCTGCTGCGCTTTTTTTACAGCTGGTCGAGCCAGTGCAGCAGCCAGCCGGCGTGCATCAGCTCCTGCGCGGCAGCGGCCCGGCGCAGTGCGCCGGCGTCCACCCAGCGAAAGTCCGCCGTCTCTCCGGGCTGGAGCGTCACAGCCTGCTTGTCGTCCTCCGTCTGCCCGACGAAATAGTCAAACAGAAAGCAGTCGCCCACGATCCGTTCCATCCGCCGCAGGCCGGACACGCGCAGGCCGGTCTCCTCCCACGCCTCGCGCCGGGCCGCGTCCTCGCCGCTCTCGCCCTGCAGGGCCGAGCCGCCGGCCGAGGCCTCCCACATGCCGGGGCAGAAGGGCTTGCTCCCGTCGCGGCGCATCAGCAGCCAGCTGCCATCGCGGTGCCGGATCAGCACCTCGGCCACCAGATGATACCGCCCCGGCGGCACCGGCTGGCCGCGCACCAGCGTCTCGCCGGTGGGGCGGCCGGCCTCGTCATAGGCGTCCCACAGCTCCATCAGCGCACCTCGGCCGACGCGGCCCAGTCCGGGTCCGGCGTGACATAGGCGGTGTGATAGTGATCATAGATCACCATGCCGGGCTTGGCCCCCACGGGCTTTTTCACGTTGCGCACGGCGGTGTAGTCCACCGGGACGTTCTGCCCCGTCGCCGCCTGGGAGAACTGCGCCGCCAGCTGCGCCGCCTGCCGGATGGTCTCCTCGCCGGGCTGGCCCCGGTCGCAGTCCACAATCACATGGCTGCCGTGAATCTTCTGCGTGTGGAACCACAGGTCGGTCTTGACCGCGTCCTTCAGCGTCAGCTGATCGTTCTGCCGGTTATTGCGGCCCACATAGATGTCAAAGCCCTCGCTGGAGCGGAAGTGCCGCGGCCGAAGCGCCGCCTGGCGGGGCGCCTTGCCCTTGCCGCGCTGCTGGCGCAGATAGCCGCCGTCGGTCAGCTCCTGCCGGATCTCGGTCACATCGCGGTCGCTCTCGGCCCGTGACAGCTCGTCCAGCACGCTGGAGAGATAGTCCAGCTCGGCCTCGCCCCGGGCAATCTGCCCGGTGAGAACACTTTCGGCGGTCTTCGCCTTGGCGTACTCCTTGTAGTAGCGCGCGGCGTTCTTCTGGGGTGACAGCGTGGGTGAAAGAGGAATGGCAATGGCCGCCATGTCCGGATCGTAGAAATTCTCGGTTTCCAGCACCGTCTGCCCCCGCTGGATGCGGTGCAGGTTGGCCGTTACCAGGTCGCCCATCTGGCGCAGGCGTTCGCGGTCATGGGTGGCCTCCAGCTCGCGGCGCTGAGCCTCCAGCTTGCGGGCCGTGCGGGCGCGGAGGTTGGCAATCTGCTTGTGCAGCTCGGCCGTGCGGGCGCGGATGCGCTCGGCCCGGTCGCGAGCAGTGTAAAACAGGTCCAGCAGCGCCGAAAAGCTCTCAGCCCGCTCCGACTGCATAAAGCCGCCGTACTGGCCGATGTCCGTATAGGAAAAGTCCTTAGGCACGCCCTCGCGGCGCAGCAGCACCGGCGTATACGGGCCGTCCAGCGCAGCAAACCGGGCCGCCAGCTCCTGGGCCAGCTGCTGCCGCTGCGCCGGGTCATATTGACCCAGATCCGCATCGGCCGAGCCGGTCAGCCGATAGCTCAGCTCACGGCAGATCAGCGGGCTCAGGCCCGCAAAGCTGTCCAGCAGCCACTGATCCAGCCTTCCCTCCGCCCGCAGCAGCTGCGACTCCAGCAGCGCCGGCGGCGTCTGCTGGGGCAGCAGCTTGCCCTGCGTGGGCGGCAGCTCATAAAACAGGCCGGGCAGCACCTGCCGCTGCTCGGACATCTCAAAGTCCACCCGCCGCAGGCAGTCGATAATCCGGCCGTCGCCGCCCACCAGCACCAGGTTGGAGTTGCGGCCCATCAGCTCCAGCACCAGCCGCTTTTTCACCGGGTCGCCCAGCTCGTCCGTGCAGGAAAACACCAGCTCGGCCACGCGCTCCATGGGCGGCTGGCGCAGCGCCAGCAGGCGTCCGCCCACCAGGTGCTTGCGCAGGAGCATGCAGAACATGGGCGGCGCGGCCGGATTTTCAAAGCTCTCCGTGGTAAAGTGAATCCGCGGGTGGCCGGTGTTGGCGTCCAGCAGCAGCTTCCAGCTGCCGGCCGGGCCGCGCAGCTGCAGCAGCACCGTGTCGCGCGAGGGCTGGTTGACCTTGTCCACCCGCGCGCCCTCGGCCTGGCGCAGCTCCGCCGTCACAGCAGAAAGAAATACAGCATCAAAGGGCATGATCGTCCTCCATCATCCGGGCAAACAGTTCGTTGATCCGCTGGCGGCGGCCCAGCAGATACAGTCCGCCGAACAGCGCCTCCATCCCCGTGGCCCGGGCATACTGCCCCGGGCTGACACCCCTGGGCGCGGCATGGGTGTGGGCGTTGCGCCCCCGGCGATAGAGCGCCTGCTCGTCCTCGGTCAGCAGGGGCAGCAGCCGGTCCATGGCTGCCGACTGGGCCGCCGCATTGACCAGCTGCACCGTGGCCCGGTGCAGGCCGGTGTTGGTTCCCGTGCCGTGCTGGCACAGATAGGTGCGCACCAGCAGCTCCAGCACCGCGTCGCCCACGTGCGCCAGTCCCGCCGCACTGACGGCGCGCACCGCCGCCTCGTCCATCTGGGGCGCCATATAGTCGTTCATCGTTTGCCTCCAGCATTGTTTTTTGCGCTGCGGCAGCCGCCGCAGAATTTCATTATACCACACCGGCCGCGCTTTGCCTAGGTCTCTGCGCCGAATCCCGTCGGCTGCAAGTGTTTTTTTGCGGCAGATACCAAAGAATCTGCCCCAAAACGCCACTTTCTTTGTGCGCTTGGGAGAAATCGCCGCGCCAGGCTTGCACAATAAAGCAAATCGGTCTATAATCCCATTATAAACCAATGAAACGAGGGATTATCATGACATGTCAGCAGCCTGCCGCGCCCAGCGGCACCTATTTACAGTTTGCCGGAGCAGAATACAGCATCCGCGACATTGAGCAGCGCGTCCGCGCCGCCTGGCACGAGAGCGCCGGCGAGGACGCACGCATCAGCCGCCTGCGCATCTACATCAAGCCGGAGGAGCAGCGGGTCTATTACGTTGTCAACAACCGCGACAGCGGCTCGCTGCCGCTGGATCCGCCTGTCCCGGCAAAATAATTCTCTTGCTTTTTCCCGCAGGATGTGATATCCTTGCATTGTATTAAGAATCGTTATCATTTTGTGGAGGAACCAATATGGCAGCCAGCAGAAAATACAGCCGGAAACACGAGGCCGTGCTTCAGTGCCTGCGCAGCACCACCACGCACCCCTCGGCCGACTGGGTGTTTCAGCAGCTGCGAAAGGACTTTCCGGAGATGAGCCTCGGCACGGTCTATCGCAACCTCGCGCAGTGCAAGCAGCGGGGCGAGGTGCGCACCGTGGGCTTTGTGGGCGGGTTCGAGCGCTTTGACGCGCGGATGGATCCCCACGACCACTTTGTCTGCCGCCAGTGCGGCCGCGTGGACGACCTGCCGCCGCTGCCGCTGCCCGAGGGGCTGGATCAGCTGGTGGGAGCGCAGCTGGGCGCGCAGATCGACGAGCACTCGCTGCTGTTCTATGGCCGCTGCGCCGCCTGTCAGGCCGGCGACGCGCAGGCCGACTAATTGCAAACGGTGCAGAATGCGGTGCAAAGCAACATGCTTTGCACCGCATTTTCTATGGCCCGGATTACTTGGTATAGTTGTCGAAATAGCCCTGAATGAAGACGATCGGCGTGCCCTTGTCGCCGCTGCCGGAGGTCAGGTCGCACAGCGAGCCGATCAGGTCGGTCAGCTGGCGGGGCGTGGTGCCCTCAGAGGCCATGCTCCCCTTCAGGTTGGCGTCCTTCTGCTGAATTTTGGCGGAGATGGCCGCCTTCAGTTCGTCGCCGGAGAGACTGGCAAACTCGTTGTCGGCCAGATATTTCAGTTTCAGCTCGTTGGGCGTGCCGGACAGACCGTCGGTATAGCCCGGCGAAACCATCGGGTCTGCCAGCTCCCAGATCTTGCCCACCGGATCCTTGAACGCGCCGTCGCCATAGACCATCACCTCGATGGTCTTGCCGGTGCGCTGGCGGAGCAGCGCCTGCACCCGCTCGACAAACGCCTGGCAGTGGATGGGGAACAGCTTGACCGTGTCCTCGGTGGCTTTGTTCGAGCCCAGCAGGCCGCAGAAGTCGTTATAGCCGCTGCCGTTGACCGGCGCGGTGAGGATGTCGTCCAGACCAAAGACCGTCCCGGCCCCGGCGGCCCGCAGCTGACGCTTGGTGCGGGCGCGAGTATGGATGTCGCAGCAGAGCACGTCCTTTGTGTAGTTCAGGATGGCCGCGGCCTTGTTGGCAAACACAATTTCGCACTCGCAGCCGCAGTCGCGGATCAGGGTCTTATAATAGTCCACATAGTCCACGCCGGTGAATGGGTGCAGCACATAGCCGAACAGCTGGCGGTACTGCGCCTCGCTGAGCACATCGGCATAGGGATCCACGCCCTTTTCATCCAGCAGGTCCACGTCAAAGAGATGGTTTCCCACCTCGTCGGAGGGATAGCTGAGCATGAGGGTAATCTTTTTCGCTCCCTTGGCAATGCCGCGCAGGCAGATGGCAAAGCGGTTGCGGCTGAGAATCGGGAAAATCACGCCGATGTGCCCGCCCGGAAACTTGGCCCGGACGTCGGCTGCAATGTCGTCCACGCCGGCGTAGTTCCCCTGGGCGCGGGCCAGAATCGACTCGGTGACGGCAACAATGTCCTTGTCCCCCACGGTGATCTGCTCGGCCTGCAGGCAGTTGCAGATGCTGTCGGTGACAATCTGGGCCAGGTCGTCGCCCTGGCGGATAATGGGCGCTCTCACGCCGCGGACGATGGTGCCAACGGTTCTTTCCATAGCAATTACTCCATTCTGCCGCAGAGCGGCTTATCATTGATGCGGTACGGGCCGGGGCGGCTCAGTTGCGCAGGCTGTGCAGCGGCGCGGGAATGCGCCCGCCCCGGGCGATAAAGTCCGCGGGCGTCTGGCTGTGCAGCGGCATGACCGGCGCGCTGCCCAGCAGGCCGCCAAACTCCACCATGTCGCCCACCTGCGCCCCCACGGCAGGGATAATGCGCACAGCGGTGGTCTTGTTGTTGATCATGCCGATGGCCGCCTCGTCGGCAATGATGGCGGAGATCGTCTCGGCCGTGGTGTCGCCGGGCACGGCAATCATATCCAGCCCCACCGAGCAGACGCAGGTCATGGCCTCCAGCTTGTCCAGCGTGAGCACGCCGGACCGGGCCGCGGCAATCATCCCCTCGTCCTCGCTGACGGGGATAAACGCGCCGGACAGGCCGCCCACGTGGTTGGACGCCATCACGCCGCCCTTTTTCACCGCGTCGTTGAGCATGGCCAGCGCGGCGGTGGTGCCGTGGGTGCCGCAGACCTCCAGCCCCAGCTCCTCAAGGATGCGGGCCACCGAGTCGCCCTGGGCCGGGGTGGGCGCCAGTGACAGGTCCACCACGCCGAAGGGAACGTTCAGCCGGCGGGAGGCCTCCTGCGCCACCAGCTGGCCCATGCGCGTGATGCGGAAGGCAGTCTTTTTAATCGTTTCGGCCACCACGTCGAAGGGCTCGCCCCGCACGGCCT
>CACXCV010000073.1 GCA_902766215.1 Oscillospiraceae bacterium | reverse complement strand
GGGCGTCCATGCCCAGGTCAGCTGGGAGAACGGCACGGCCATTGTCACCGCGCCGGCCTGCGTCACCGACGAGCAGCTGCGCCAGGCGGTGGAGGCCGAGGATTATACCGTAACCGATATCGAATAAGCCCGCGGTTTTCTGCGCCGGCGGCCGTAAGGGCCGCCGGCGCCGCTTTATGCACTTTTCACGTTGACCTTTTGCCGAATTCGTGGCATAATAAAGGCCATCAATCCAAGGAAAGGGGGCCGTTATGATGGCAAAGCCCCTGGTTGCCATTGTCGGGCGGCCAAACGTCGGCAAGTCCCTGCTGTTTAACAAACTGGTGGGGCGCCGCGTCGCCATTGTCGAGGACACGCCGGGCGTTACCCGCGACCGGCTCTATGAAACCTGCGAGTGGAACGGGCGCGAGTTCCTGCTGGTGGACACTGGCGGCATCGAGCCGAACACCGACAGCGAAATTCTCAGATTCATGCGCCGTCAGGCAGAGATTGCCATCGAGACGGCCGATGTGATCGTCATGGTCACAGACATTCAGGTGGGCGTGACGGCGGCCGACGCCGACGTGGCGGACCTGCTGCTCCACTCCGGCAAACCCATTGTGCTGGCCGTCAACAAGTGCGACAGCGTGGGCCCGGTCAACCCGGATGTGTACGAGTTTTACAACCTGGGTCTGGGCGACCCCATCGAGATTTCGGCTGTTCATGGCCACGGCACCGGCGACCTGCTGGATGCCTGCGTCAGCTACTTCCCCCCGGCAGAGGATGAAGAGGACGATGCCGATGTGATTCAGGTGGCGGTGATCGGCAAGCCCAATGTGGGCAAGTCCAGCCTGGTCAACTGCATCCTGGGCGAGGAGCGTGTGGTTGTGGCCAATCAGGCCGGCACCACCCGCGATGCGGTGGACAGCCGCTTTGAAAACGAATACGGCAAATACTGCATCATCGACACGGCGGGGATGCGCCGCCGCGCCAAGGTGGACAACAACGTTGAAAAGTATTCCAACCTCCGCGCTGTGGCGGCCATCGAGCGGGCGCAGGTCTGCCTGATCCTCATCGACGCCACCGAGGGCGTGACTGAGCAGGACACCAAAATTGCCGGCCTGTGCCACGAGGCGGGCAAGGCGGCGGTGATTGTGGTCAACAAGTGGGACCTGGTGGACAAGGAAACCAACACCATGGCCCGCATGACCGAGGATATCCGCCGCGACCTGAGCTATATGAGCTATGCCCCGGTGCTGTTCCTGTCGGCGCTGACGGGCCAGCGGGTGGACAAGCTCTATGAGCTGATCAACCGCGTGGTGGCCAACAACGCCATGCGCATCACCACCGGCGCGCTCAACTCGCTGCTGGCTGACGCCACAGCCCGTGTACAGCCGCCCACGGACAAGGGCCGCCGCCTGAAGATCTATTATATGACCCAGGCCGGCATCTGCCCGCCGCATTTTGTCGCCTTCTGCAACGATGCCCGGCTGTTCCACTTCTCCTATCAGCGCTATCTGGAAAACCAGATCCGCGCCGTCTATGGCCTGGAGGGCACGCCCATCCGGCTGACCATCCGGCAAAAGGGGGATGAAGAATGATCTGGCGAATTGTTCTGGCCATCCTCATCGGCTACCTGTTGGGCAACCTGAACGGGGCCATCATGATCTCCACTCACGTGTTCCGTGACGATGTGCGCCGGCACGGCAGCGGCAACGCCGGCATGACCAACTTTCTGCGCACCTTTGGCGGCAGGTGGCTGCTGCCGGTCATCCTCATCGACGTGGGCAAGACCTGCCTTGCCTGTCTGGCCGGGTGGCTGCTGCTGCACGGCAGCGGCTATGGCCCGGAGGGAAAGATGCTGGCCGGCCTGGCCTGCATGGTGGGTCACGCCCTGCCGGTGTTCTATGGCTTTCATGGCGGCAAGGGCGTTCTGGCTGCCGGTGCGCTGGGCCTGTGCATGCACTGGTGGACCACGCTCATTGCCCTGGCGGTGTTTTTCCTCATCCTGGGCGCTACGCACTACATGTCGCTGGCCAGCATGGTCGGCGTGACGCTCTGGTGCGTTATGGCCATCTGCGTGTTCTGGGGCCGGTGGTTTGTGGTCGCCGCGCTGGCTGCGGTGGCGGTGATGGTAATCTATCTGCACCGCGGAAACATCCAGCGCCTGATCCACGGAACCGAGCGCAAGACCTATCTGCACAAGCCGGCAAATTGAAAATCTGCCGCTTCCATACCAGCCTGTGCGCCCGGATTGCCGGGCGCGCTTTTTCTGAGAAAAGTGCCGCGGGGGGCTTGACAGCCGCCGGGCCGGTGAGTATAATACAAGTCAATCAAACAACCCCAAACCGAAGAGTAAGAGGAGTAGCACAGGCCAACACCTCAAAGAGAGCTGTGGACGGTGAAATCACAGCAGGCGTGCCAGTGTGAATGGACTTATGAGGGCGTCCGAACGCGAAAGCCAGTAGTAGACGACGGGGCCGCCACCGTTATCGGCGGGCCGCATGTTGGTGCGGAGCGAGTGGGTGCGCCTTTGGCGCATCAATTTGGGTGGTACCGCAGGTTTCAGACCTGTCCCAAGCAATTGGGGCAGGTCTTTTTGTATACCTGAAATCCGGACAGGGGGCGCAGAAACATGAAGCGAACGGAACGGCGATGGCGCGGCTGAACATAGTCAGCGTTCTGCCGCAGCACGGCTGCGGCGCGCGTCCAATCCAAATTTGACACAGAACGAAGGAGTCATTGCCATGAAAACCAAGAAAATGATAAAAACCCTGTTCGCCGGGCTGCTGTGCGGCCTGCTGCTTCTTGCGCTGACTGCCTGCGGCAGCAGTACCCCCGTGATCGGCATCAGTCAATATGGCGAGCATGCCTCGCTGGACAACTGCCGCATCGGCTTTTTGCAGGGCCTGGCCGAGGCCGGCCTGACCGAGGGCAAGGATTATACCGTCGACTATCAGAACGCCGGCTTTGACGACAACGTGGCCATTCAGATCGGCCAGCGCTTTTCGGCCAACAATGTGGCCCTGATGTGCGCCATCGCCACTCCGTCGGCCACCGCCTGCTATGCTGCGGCCGAGGACAAGGATATCCCCGTGGTCTTCACTGCCATCTCCGACCCCGAAAGCGCCAACCTCACCGGCGGCAACGTGACCGGCACCAGCGACAAGCTGCCTGTTACCGCGCAGCTGGCGCTGATCCGCCGCCTGCAGCCCGAGGCAAAGACCATCGGCATCCTTTACACCACCTCCGAGCCAAACTCCGTCTCAGCCATTGCCGAGTATGAGGCCAGCGCCCCGGACTATGGCTTTGCCATCGAGGCCATTGGCGTGACGGCCCAGAGCGAGGTCACCCAGGCGGCCGACGCCCTGCTGGCCCGGGGTGTGGATTGCCTGTCCAACCTGACGGACAACAACGTGGTGGGCGTGCTGGGCGCCATCCTGGAAAAGACCAACGAGGCCGGCATCCCGGTCTATGGTTCCGAGGTCGAGCAGGTCAAGCTGGGCTGCGTGGCCGCGGCGGGCATCGACTATGTGGCCCTGGGCCGCCAGACCGGCCAGATGGCCGCGCGGATCCTCCGGGGCGAGGCCGGGGCCGCCGACATCCCCTATGAGACAATCTCCGAGTATGGCATTTACATCAATTCCGCCGCGCTGGCCGAGTTGGGCATTACCCTGCCGGAGGACGTGGCGCAGACCGCCGTGGAAGCCGGCGCGCAATAATCCATCGAAAAGGAGCACAGAACCGACATGGCTTTGCTGGAGCTGGCCGTATCCACCCTGACGCAGGGCCTGATTTATGCCCTGCTCAGCTGCGGCGTGTATATCACCTATAAAATCCTGGACTTTCCGGACCTGACGGTCGACGGCAGCTTTCCCCTGGGGGCGGCCGTCACGGCGGTAGCGCTCACGGCGGGGGTCAACCCCTACCTGACGCTGCTGCTGGCGCTGGCAGCCGGTGCGGCGGCAGGGCTGGTCACCGGCCTGATCCACGTCAAGCTGGGCGTGCGCGACCTGCTGGCCGGCATCATTGTCCAGACGGCCCTGTTCTCCATCAACCTGCAGATTGCCGGGTCGAACCTGACGGTGGAGCGGGGGGTTGCCACCATCTTCACCGCCGGGCCGACCATGGCGCTGTTTGGCGGGCTGAGCCTGCTCTATCGCAAGCTGGTGGTTGCGTTGATTCTTACGCTGGCGGTCAAGCTGGTGCTCGACGCCTATTTCCGCACTAAAAGCGGCCTGCTGCTGCGGGCCGTGGGCGACAACAGCACGCTGGTCACCTCGCTGGCCCGGGACAAGGGCAGCATGAAGATTCTGGGCCTGACGGTGGCCAATGCGCTCACAGCGCTGGCTGGCGCAGTGGTCTGCCACGAGCAGCGCAGCTTTTCTGCCACCATGGGCGCCGGGCAGGTGGTGTTCGGCCTGGCTGCGGTCATCATCGGCACAACCCTCTTCCGCCGCGTGGGCTTTGTCAAGGGCACCACGGCGGCCATTGTGGGCAGCATCATCTACAAGTTCTGCATTCAGGCGGCCATTTCGCTGGGCCTGCCGGCCAACCTGCTCAAGCTGGCCACGGCGGTGCTGTTTCTGCTCATTCTGGTGGCCGGCAGCGCAAGAAAAAAAGGAGGCAATATCCATGCTGGAGCTGCAGCACGTTCAGAAAACCTATAACCCCGGCGCGGTGACCGAGCTGCGCCTGTTCGACGACTTCAACCTGACCGTTGCCAGGGGGGAGTTTGTCTCCATCATCGGGTCCAACGGCTCCGGCAAGACCAGCCTGCTTAACCTGATCTGCGGCAGCATCCAGCCGGATGGCGGCGATGTGCGCATTGCCGGGCAGAGCATCCTCCGCCAGCCGGAGCACCGGCGCTATCAGCGCATTGGCCGCGTGTATCAAAATCCGGCCCTGGGCGCCTGCCCCAGCCTGACGGTGCTGGAAAACATGGCGCTGGCGGACAACAAGGGCCGGCGCTTTGGCCTGGGCCGCGGCGTGTCCAGGGAGCGCATCCCGTTCTACCGCCAGCAGCTGGCCGGACTGGGCCTGGGGCTGGAGGACAAGCTGGGCGTGAAGATGGGCAGCCTCTCCGGCGGCCAGCGCCAGGCGGTGGCGCTGGTCATGGCCACCATGACGCCGCTGGACTTTTTGATCCTCGACGAGCACACGGCGGCGCTGGACCCCCACACGGCCGACCGGATCATGGAGCTGACTGACCGCGTGGTGCGCGAAAAGCAGCTGACAGCCATGATGGTGACCCACAACCTGCGCTATGCCGTGGAATACGGCAGCCGCCTGCTGATGCTGGACCACGGGCGCGTGGCCTTCGACTGCGCCGGGGCGGAAAAGGCGGCACTGGCGGTGGAGGACGTGCTGGGGCGGTTCAATGCCCTCCGCTTTGACTGCGGCGGGGAGCCTGCGCCGGCCCGCCGGGCCGGCTGAGCCGGACGAAAATAGAAAAACAGCCTCAAAGCAATCTGCTTTGAGGCTGTTTCAGTTCATCCGAAGCTGTGTCATTACACCGCGCGGGTGACCTTGCCGGAGCGCAAGCAACGCGTGCAGGCATACACATGGGTGGGCGTACCGTTTACGACCGCCTTGACGCGCTTGACGTTGGGCTTCCAGGTGCGGTTGGCGCGACGATGGGAGTGGGACACCTTAATCCCGAAGACGACGCCCTTTCCGCAGAAATCACATTTGGCCATTCACTGCACCTCCCAGCCATAGAACATTCAAATCAGTCCTGTAGAGAACCGAATGCTATGATATCAGATTTCATCCGGAAATGCAACTGTTTTTTTCGAAATCTGCCCCGAATTTCAAAACCCGGTTGCCAATGGCCCGGCAATGGCGTATAATCAGACCAACACACGGAAAGGATGGTGGCTGCATGTCAGGCTATAGCGTCCCGCTGCGGCAGCTGGTAGAGGAATTTAAGCTGGAGGTGGTCAACCGCGCCTCCGATTTTGATAAAATCTGCGTCACGGTCGAGGATATCAACCGTCCGGCCCTGCAGCTGGTGGGGTTTTACGAGCATTTTGAGGCCGCGCGCCTGCAAATGATCGGCATGGTGGAGTTTACCTATCTCAGCGGGCTCAGCTCCGAGCAGCGCTATGTGGCCTTCGACCGGTTCTTTTCCTATAAGGTGCCGGCGCTGATTATCTCCCGCGGCCTGCAGCCGTATTCCGAGTGCATCGAAACGGCAAAAAAGCATGACATTACCGTCCTGACCTCGCAGGAGGCCACGTCCAGCCTGTTCTCGGCGATGATCGCCACCATGAAGAACTATCTGGCTCCGCGCATCACGCGCCACGGTGTGCTGGTCGAGGTCTACGGCGAGGGGCTGCTGCTGCTGGGCGAATCCGGCGTGGGCAAGAGCGAGGCGGCCATCGAGCTGGTCAAGCGTGGCCACCGGCTGATTGCCGACGACGCAGTGGAGATCCACAAGGCGGGCGAGCACGGCCTGGAGGGCACGGCGCCCGAGCTGATCCGCCACTATATCGAGCTGCGCGGCATCGGCGTGATCAACGTGGCCAAGCTGTTCGGCATGGGCTCGGTCAAGGACAGCAGCTCCATCGACATGGTGATCAACCTCGAGCAGTGGAGCGACACCACCACCTATGACCGCCTGGGTATCGAGGACCAGCACACCACCATCCTGGGCGTGGACGTGCCCTCGCTGGTGATCCCGGCCAAGCCGGGGCGCAACCTGGCCGTGATCCTTGAAGTGGCTGCCATGAACAACCGCCAGAAGCGCCTGGGCTATAACGCCGCCATGGAGTTTACCGAGCAGATCAACCGCCACTTTGACGAGTCGATGAGCTGAGAATTTCCCGGCGCATGGTATAGTTTTCCTGCCCTTCGCCCATAATAGCGGCGGAGGTGCATGAAACCATGCAGAAAAAACATTCTATCCGCACTTTTTTTAACGGCAGGGGCTACTACATTGTCCTGGCCGTCTGCATCCTGGCGGTGGGCGTCTCGGCGCTGATTTTCTACCGGACGGTGGCCGACGTCACCGGCGAAAGCGAACCGGACCAGAGCCTGAGCGTCCCGGCCGTTGCGCAGGAGCAGCCGCAGACGGACAAGCCCAAGCCCGACGAGGGCAGGCAGGAGGTCCCCACCGTCTCGCTGGACGATCCGGCCCCGGCCGAGGTTCCGGCTGCCGCGCTGATGATCTGCAGCCCGGTGGAGGGCGAGCCGATGGTCGGCTTCAGCGTCGACGCCCTGGCGTACAACGAGACCATGGGCGACTGGCGCACCCACAACGGCATTGACTATGCTGCGCCGCTGGGCGCCAAGGTCTGCGCCGTGACCGACGGCGTGGTTGCTGCCATCTACGAGGACGACTATCTGGGCACCGTGGTCAAGATCGAGCACAGCGACGGCTGGAGCACGCTCTATGCCAACCTGACGGCGGTGCCGTCGGTCAGCGCCGGCGACGCGGTGAAGGCCGGCCAGGTAATCGGCGCCGTGGGACAGACTGCCATGCTGGAGGTCTCCGCCCGCCCGCATCTGCATCTGGAGGTCTATCGCTATGGCGCGGTGACCGACCCGGCACTGCTGCTGGGCTGAACAGAAGAAACATCCAACGGCGCGGGCTGAACAGGCTCGCGCCGTCCTTGAAGGCTGGAGACTATGATATAATCATCAAAAATGAGAGGAGGAAATAAGAATGAAAGGTGTATATCCTGTTGTTATGACCAAAGGGGATAGTTATGTCGTGACATATATCCCGGATTTTGACATCAATACACAAGGAACAGACATCCCGGATGCGATCGAAATGGCCCGCGATGCCATCGGACTTATGGGGATTGATATGCAGGACGATGGCGAAGCGCTGCCGGAGGCGTCTGCGGTGGAACAGATAAAGATGGAATATGGTACAGGTATTGTATCACTTGTGGATGTGGATTTTGACGAGTACCGGCGCAGGAATGACAAGCGGCGCGAGAAGTACGAATAAATTGTGCGTTTTTGTTATGGTCTGGCTTTAAGACCGAAAAGTATGGCTCCGCTTTTCAGGCGGTCCTGCAAACGGCGCTCATACATGAACAGAGCGGTACATCACAAGGAAATCACCATGCACAACGCACTGTCATGCCGCTGACCGACCCGGCGCTGCTGCTGGGCTGAACAGAAGAGTCATCCGGCAGCCCCGGCGGGAAAGCCCGCCGGGGCTGTGCCTGTCCGGCGGCTCTGCCTTGCGCCCGCCGCGCCGCCGTGATACAATACCCGCAGAACTGACAAGGGGGGGGATGCGCCATGGAGCTGCATCACACAGCGCAGCGGGAGGGACGGCTGCTGAGCTTCCTGCGCGGGGAGCTGCGGCTTTCATCCGGGCTGTGCAGGCGGCTGAAGTATGAGCACGCCTTTTGCGTCAACGGGATGCCAGTCTATACCAACCATCTGATACGCCCCGGCGACGAAATCACCGTCCGTCTGGCCGAGCAGCCGCCGGAGTACCCGGCCGAGCCGGGGCCGCTGACCATCCTCTATGAGGACGGGGCGCTGCTGGCAGTGGATAAGCCTGCCGGGCTGATGATCCACCCCTCCGCCGCCCGCGATACCGGCACCCTGGCCAATCGGGTGCTATGGTATTATCAGTCCACGGGCCAGGCCTGCCGCTTTCACCCGGTGACGCGCCTGGACCGCGACACCCTGGGCGTGGTGCTGCTGGCCAAGCATGCTCACTGCCATGCCCTGCTGATGCGCACAATGGCAGAGGGTGCGCTGCACAAGACCTATCAGGCCTGGGTGTGGGGCGGGCCGGCGGCAGACAGCGGCCTGATTGACGCGCCCATCTGCCGACCGGACCCCCGCAGCATGCGCCGCACGGTTGGCACCGGGGGCCAGCCTGCCCGCACGGGCTGGCAGGTGCTGCGGCGGCTGCCGGAGCGCACCCTGCTGGAGCTGCGGCCCTTCACCGGCCGCACCCACCAGCTGCGGGTTCATTGCCTGTCCATGGGCTGGCCTATGGTGGGCGACCCGCAATACTGCACCCCGGCCAGCGCGGCGGCCGATGCGGGCCTGGGCCTGACCACCCAGCAGCTCTGCGCCGCCCGGCTGGAGCTGGCGCACCCGCTGACGGGCGCGCCGTTGGTGCTGTGCTCGGGCTATGCCTTTGACAAAAGTCGATAAACAGCCGGAGCCGGGACAGCGTCCCGGCTCCGGCCTGTTGTCCGCCCGGTGGGCGGGTCACTCGGTCAGATCCTTTTCCATCAGCCACAGCCTGTGCCGGCCACCGCTGACACCAATGCGGTAAAATCCATACTTTTCATAAAATCCAATGGCCACCTTGTTGCCGGGCGCCACACGCAGCTGCAATTTGCTGCGGCCCATGGCGCGAAACAGCAGCACGGCATAGCCGATTAGCTGAATTCCCAGCCCCTTGTGCCGATAGGCCTCGCGCAGGTAGATAAATGGGATATAGCCGGCGTTCTGCGCGGCGTAACCGTTGAGATTCAACTGCAGAATGCCGGCAACCTGGCTACCGCTCATGGCAAACACCAGCGCGGCCGGGTCGTCCTCACTCTCGCGCACGGCGGTGGACCAGAAGCCCGGCCCGTCAAAGCCCCGCAGGCTGCCATAGATCAGCTCCCACGCTTCTCGCCGGAACTGGATATAGCGCTCCGGCTCGTGCAGCGCCGTCTGATACCAGAGGTTATAGTGCAGCTCCGGGTGCTCGCGCAGGGTGCGCTGGACGGCATAGGTGGTCAGCGTCTCGGGCAGGTGGCTGCAATCGCCGCAGCAGCGCAGCGTATAGCGCCCGCCGTCGGCCTCCAGACAGGTCACGGAGGTGTTGTCGCAATAGGCCGGGGTCTGGCCCGGAAACAGACGCCGCAGCGTCTGCTTGAGCACCATCGAGTGCGTCACCACAGCCACCTGCTGACCCGGGTGCCGGGCGGCAATTTCATCCAGCGCGGCGATCACGCGGCCAGTGTAGGCGGTCCAGTCCTCGCCCCCGGCGGGGTGAAAGTGCTCCGGCTCGGTCTGCCAGCGGGCATAGTCGGCGGCGTGGTGCGTCTCCAGCTCGCCGAAGGGGAGGTTGTCCCAGCAGCCCACGTCCACCTCGCGCAGGCGCATGTCCGGCTGCACCGGCAGCCGGTGCGGCCCGGCAATGGCGCAGGCCGTCTGATAGGCCCGGCACAGGTCGCTGCTGTATACGGCCTCCAGCGGCACGGCGGCAAACCGCGCCGCCAGCGGCGGCAGCTGCTGCCGGCCCATGGCAGTCAGGCTGGAGTTATACTGCCCATGCATCCGGCGATAGAGGTTGCCCTCCGCCTGGGCGTGCCGGACAAGATAGATGGTGGTCATAAGGACTGCTCCTCCCGGTTCCGCTGCATTTTTTTCATTGTAGCACAGATTGCCAGCGCTGCCAAGGCGAGATTTGCCGCGCATGGCGGCGCGGCGTCGGCAAATACTATGCCTGCGAGAGGAGGATGCAACAATGCAGGTGAAATCCTTTTTGACCGCCGCCGGATTGGGCGCGCTGGCGGGCGTGGCGCTCAGCTTTGCCATGCCCCAGCAGATGCAGGAGGCCAAAAGTGCCATGGGCAAGGCGCTGCACAAGATGGAGCGGTGTGTCAGCCGCTCGGAGCTGGGCTGCGACTGATACGGCAAAGCGCCCTTCCGCATGGAAGGGCGCTGTTTTTGTCTGTTTGTTATGCCAGGCGAAGCTGGCGGGTTTTGCTCTCGCGGGTGTACAGCCCCGCCTCTTCCAGCTGGCGCAGCAGCGCCTCGTCCACCGACACGCCGGCGGGCGTGAGCAGATAGGTGCCGCTGGCGATGCGGTAGAGCCCGGCGCGCTGGATCACCGCCGCGCCGCAGAGAAAATCGAGAATCCGGCCCGCCCGGTCCGGCTGGAGAAACGAAAGCCGGAACAGGGTGATGCAGTCGCGGCGCAGATTGTCCACCACCTGCGCTGCGTCGCCCCAGTGGAGGGGCTGCGCCGTGCGGACCGGATGACAGGAAGCGGCCTCCATCGTGATGGTGCATGACTCGTTGCAGGCCAGGTGATGCGGACGAATCAGCGGCTCGGCCGGCTGCTCGTCGGCCAGCGGCCGCGCGGCTGCCAGAATGTTTTTCAGCAGTGCCACCCTATTCGCCCCCTTGTCCCATGCGCTATATATATTGCTGCGGACAAAACACACACCACAACATCTATGGGCTATTATACATAGCAAAGCCAGCTGCGTCAACTGGTGTGGGGCGTTTTTTTCAGAAAAAAACGAGGGATTTTCTTCCGCTACAGCGCCTGGAACAGGCCGCTGTCCGCCATGGAAATAAAGTCCT
>CACXCV010000072.1 GCA_902766215.1 Oscillospiraceae bacterium | reverse complement strand
TTTTCCGTCTTTGATGATAAGTGCTTTTGCAGAGTTTCGAATCCTCCTCATAATATTTTCCTCCGTAATGCTTAAAAGAAAAACCGGACACCCGATTCGATACGCATTGTATCAAAACTGGTGTCCAGTTATGGTGCGAGAGATGGGACTTGAACCCACACGCCATTCAGCACACGCCCCTCAAACGTGCCTGTCTACCTGTTCCAGCACTCTCGCATAACAAAGAATCAACAGGAGGGCGAGAATCATTATAGCGGGCGGAATGGATTTTGTCAACATATATCTGCAAAGCAAATATATTTTTCGGGAATTTCGCTTGTCAAATGCGCTTGTATCTGCTAGAATGTATGCGTTATCGTGTTTGCCGGATAGACAGCGACGGGATCCGGCAGGGGGGTGCCCACTGTGCCGCGCTTTTTTACCGGGCCGGTTTCCGGCAGCAGGGTCTGCCTGAGCGGCGAAACGGCTAGCCATATTCGCGTGCTTCGCATGCGCCCGGGCGAGGAGCTGACGCTCTGCGACGGCCAGGGAACAGACTATGTCTGCCGGCTGGAGGCGCTGGATGGCGCCGGGGCACAGGTCGAACTGCTTTCCAGCCAGCCGTCGGCCGGCGAACCGGCGGTGGACGTCACAGTATATATGGCCTTTGCCAAGGCGGACAAGCTGGAGCATGTCATTCAGAAGGCCACCGAGCTGGGCGCACGCGAAATCGTGGCCTATCCTTCGGCGCGCTGCGTGGCGCGCTATGACGCCGCAGCGCTGAAAAGCAAGCTGCCCCGCTGGCAGAAGATTGCCGCGGCTGCGGCAGAGCAGAGCGGGCGCGGGCGGATCCCCGCAGTCCGTGCTGTGTCCGGCTGGGCGGCTGTGCTGCAGGAAGCGGCTGCGGCAGACCTGCCGCTGATTTTTTATGAGCGCGAGCGGAACAATTCGCTGCGTTCGCTCGTCCAAGTTCCGTGGCGCTCTGCGGCCGTCCTGACCGGGCCGGAGGGCGGCTATACCGAGGCAGAGATTGCTGCGGCGGTGGAGGCGGGCCTGCGTTCCGCTTCGCTGGGGGCAAGGATTCTCCGCTGCGAGACAGCCCCGCTGGCGGCGCTGACAGCGCTGCTGTTTGCCGCTGGCGAGATGTAACAATGATAGAAGGATCGTGATACCATGCCGAAGAAAAAGAGAGCTGCAGACGCAGCCCAAAAGCAGCAGAACGAAGGATTTATCTATCAGTTTATGTTCGTTCTGATTGTGGTACTGGCGGCTGTGATGCTGCTGCACGGCGTGCAGAAATACTATTCCTACGTGTCGTATATGGACCTGATTGCCAGCGCGTCGGCCTGGGCGGCGATTGGCTGCGCGGCGCTGGGTGCGGCGGGGCTGATTGCCTCGGCGGCCACCGGGAAAAAGGCCCTTTGGCAGGCGGGCGCGCTGCTGCTGCTGGCGGCGGCCTGCACTGGCTGCATCTATGGATATTACACCGACGGCGTGACCATGTCCTATGTCATGGTGATCGGCGCCGGCGTGCTCTGCATGGCGGCAAAGATCTATCCGCCCGAGTTTCAGCTGCTGGCTGGCGTGAGCGGAATCGCAGCGGTTTGCTATTATGGCATCAGCCGCTATGCCGGCGAACAGGTGTGGAACGGCTATACCGCGCCGCTGGTGATTGCGCTGGCGGTGATGCTGGCGGCGCTGCTGGCGCTGACGGCGCTGGCCGGAAAGCATGACGGTCGGCTGAAGCTGGGCCGCTGGAGCCTTGTGCTCTGGCAGAGCAAGCTCTCGCAGATGCTGTTGATTCTGGTCTGCGTTGTGTGGGCGGCGTTGCTGGCGCTGATTTTTGCGCTGGGGGCAACCTTTGCGTGGTACTGCGTGCTGGTGGCGGCTCTGGTGATCTTTGCGCTGACGGTATGGTTCACGATCAAGCTCATGTAAATCACACAGGGCGGCAGCGCTGAGCTGCCGCCCTGCTTGTTTCTATCCCAGTCTTTATAACACAACATGGAGGTTCGGCCTTTGAGTCTCAGAATTGGTATTGATGTTGGATCTACGACGGTCAAGGTCGTGGTGCTGGACGAACAGAACCAGCTTCTCTACCGCAGTTACAGCCGCCACTTCTCCCAGGTGCGGGAAAAGACCTGTGAGCTGCTGCGCGGCGCGGAGCAGTGGCTGCGGGGGCAGACGGTGCGGGCGATGATCACCGGCTCGGCCGGGCTGGGCATGTCCACGGCGGCCAAGGTGAACTTCAGCCAGGAGGTCTATGCCACGGCGGAGGCGGTGCGCGTGTTTTTGCCCGGCACCGATGCGGTGATTGAGCTGGGCGGCGAGGACGCCAAGATTATTTTCTTTGACGGGGCGCTGGAAGAGCGGATGAACGGCTCCTGCGCCGGCGGCACGGGCGCGTTTATCGACCAGATGGCCACGCTGATGAACGTTAGCGTGGACGAGATGGACAAGCTGTACGACGGATACGAGAAAATCTACCCCATTGCCTCGCGCTGTGGCGTGTTTGCCAAGAGCGACATCCAGCCCATCCTCAACCAGGGCGGGCGCAAGGAGGATGTGGCGGCTTCAGTGTTTCAGGCAGTGGTGGATCAGACCATTGCCGGCCTGGCGCAGGGGCGGCAGATCAAGGGCCAGGTGGCCTTCCTGGGCGGGCCGCTGCACTTTCTGCACGGGCTGCGCGACCGCTTTCAGCAGACGCTGGGACTGGACAACCAGCATGCCGTTTTCCCGGCGGACGGCGACTGCTTTGCCGCCATTGGCGCGGCGCTGTGCGCCACTGGCTATGCCTCCGAGCCGTATGAGGAAATCTACAGCCGGCTGGAGCACTCGGTGGCCGACCGCGGCCAGCGGGACACCCTGCCGCCGCTGTTTGCCAGTCAGGCAGAATACGACGCTTTTCTGGCCCGGCACAACGCCAACACGCCCCCGGTGCGCCCGTTGGAAACCTATACCGGCGAGGCGTATCTGGGCATCGACGCCGGCTCGACCACGACCAAGCTGGTGCTGATCGACCCGGAGGGCGGCCTGCTGTATACCTACTATGCCTCCAACCGGGGCGACCCGGTGCAGGTGCTGCTGGATCAGCTGCGGTACATCTATGCGGCGACGGCCGGGCGGGTGACCATCCGCGGCAGCGCCGTGACCGGCTATGGCGAGGATCTGATCCGCGCGGCCTTCCGCGTGGACGACGGTCTGGTGGAGACCATGGCGCACTACCGCGCGGCGGCGCATTTCCAGCCGGATGTAGACTTTATCATCGACATCGGCGGCCAGGACATGAAGTGCTTTAAGATCCGCGGGGGGGCGGTGGACTCAATTATGCTCAACGAGGCCTGTTCGTCCGGCTGCGGCAGCTTTATCGAGACGTTTGCCCGGGCGCTGGGCTATGAGATTGCCGATTTTGCCCGCCTGGGCCTGTTTGCGCCCCACCCGGTCAACCTGGGCTCACGCTGCACCGTGTTTATGAACAGCTCGGTCAAGCAGGCGCAGAAGGACGGCGCCACGGTGGAGGACATTTCGGCGGGCCTTGCCATCTCCATTGTGAAAAACGCCGTGTATAAGGTCATCCGCGCCTCCAGCGCCGACGACCTGGGCCAGCACATTGTGGTGCAGGGCGGCACCTTCCTCAACGACGCGGTGCTGCGCAGCTTTGAGCTGGACCTGGGGCGGAACGTTACCCGCCCGACCATTGCCGGCGTGATGGGCGCCTATGGCGCGGCGCTGCACGCCATGCAGCTGGGGCTGGAGCACTCGGCCCTGCTGGGGCCGGAGGAGCTGGAAGGCTTTCGCCACACGGCGCGCCCCACCACCTGCCAGGGCTGCACCAACCACTGCAGCCTGACGATCAACACCTTTGACGGCGGCCGGCGCTATATCTCCGGCAACCGCTGCCAGAAGCCGCTGGGCGGCAAGAGCGAAACGCTGCCCAACCTCTCCCAGTGGAAGTATCAGCGCCTGCGTGCGCTGGCGGAGCAGTCGCTGCCGGCGGACAGCGCCCCCCGGGGCCGGATCGGCCTGCCCATGGGCCTGAACATGTATGAAAACCTGCCCTTCTGGCACCGGTTTTTCACCAAGCTGGGCTTTTCGGTGGTGCTCTCGGGCGAGTCATCCCGCGCGCTCTACCGCGAGGGGCAGACGACCATTCCTTCGGACACGGTGTGCTATCCCGCCAAGCTGATGCACGGGCACATCATGAGCCTGCTGGATCAGGGCGTGGACACCATTTTCTATCCCTGCATGCCCTATAACTTTAATGAGCACATCTCCGACAACAACTACAACTGTCCGGTGGTGGCCTATTATCCCGAGCTGCTGGCGGCCAACATGCCGCAGCTGAAGCAGGTGCGCTATCTGTACCCATATTTTGGCCTGCACCGGCCGAAGGACTTTGCCAAGCGCGCCAAGGCCTATTTTGCCGAGGAGTTCGGCATCCCGGAACAGGAGACCGCTGCGGCGGTCAAGGCGGCCTATGCGGCCTATGAGGACTATAAGCAGGAGCTGCGCGCCATGGGCGAGGCCATCATCGGCTATGCCCGCGAACACGGCAGGCAGATCCTGGTGCTCTGCGGCCGGCCCTATCACATCGACCCGGAGATCGGCCACGGCATCGACGGCCTGGCCGGCAGCTATGGCTTCTGCGTGATTACCGAGGACGCGGTGGCCTGGCACATGGATCACCAGCCGCGCAAGGTGCTCAATCAGTGGAGCTATCATGCCCGCATGTACAACGCCGCCCGTTATGTCTGCACCCAGCCGGACATGCAGCTGGTGCAGCTGGTCAGCTTTGGCTGCGGCACCGACGCCATTACCACCGACGAGCTGCGCAGCATCCTCGAATCCGGCGGCAAACTTTACACCCAGCTGAAGATCGACGAGATCTCCAACCTGGGTGCGGTGCGCATCCGCCTGCGCAGCCTGATGGCTGCCATTGAGGAGCGCAGCAGACAACAGGCGAAAGGATGACCCCCAATGGCAGAACTGATGTATGACAAGACCGGGCGGCTGCTCTTTACCAAACAGATGAAGGAGGAATACACCCTCCTGATGCCGCAGATGCTGCCGATCCACTTTGGCATGATGCAGAAGTGCTTTGAGCTGGAGGGCTATCATGTAGACATGCTGACCTCGCACCATCAGGGCATTATTGACACCGGCCTGAAATATGTCCACAACGACACCTGCTATCCCGCGCTGCTGGTCATCGGCCAGCTGATCGACGCCGTCGAGCACGGCGGCTATGACAAGCACAAGGTGGCGCTGATGATCACCCAGACGGGCGGCGGCTGCCGCGCCTCCAACTACATCCACCTGCTGCGCAAGGCGCTGATCAAGGCGGGGCTGGACTATGTGCCCGTGGTGTCGCTGAACCTGTCGGGTCTGGAACCAAACCCGGGCTTTCAGCTGTCGGTCAAGCTGGCGCTGCGGATGATCCGCGCCGTGTTCTACGGCGACCTGATGACCTGGATGGGCAACCAGTGCAAGCCCTATGAGCTGCACCCCGGCGAGACCGACGCGCTGACCGAGCAGTGGAAAAACCGTCTGATCGACGAGTTTGACCGCTCCGGCGGCCTGGGGCGCAAGACCTTCCGGCGCAATCTGGCGGCCATTGCCGCGGACTATGCCGCCATTGAGGTCAGCGGCGAGAAAAAGATTCCCGTGGGCATTGTGGGCGAAATCTATGTCAAGTTTTCCTCCCTGGGCAACAACGGGCTGGAGCAGTTCCTCATCGACGAGGGGGCCGAGCCGGTGGTGCCCGGGCTGGCGGACTTTGTCATCTTCAAGGTGGACAACCGCAGCGTGGACGTGGATCTCTACGGCGGCAAGCTGCTGAAAAAGTGGGCGATGAATCTGGCGGAGAAATATGCCCACGGCCTGCAGATGGACCTGATCGAGGCCGTGTCGCGCTATCCGCGCTTTCGGGTGATGGAGCCGTTTACCCACCTGAAGCCGCTGGTGAAGGACTATCTGGGCTATGGCAACAAGATGGGCGAGGGCTGGCTGCTGACGGCGGAGATGCTGGACCTGATCGAGCTGGGCGTGCCCAACATTGTCTGCACGCAGCCCTTTGGCTGCCTGCCCAACCACGTGGCCGGCAAGGGCATGATCGGCAAGATCAAGCAGGAGCACCCGGAGAGCAACATTGTCGCCGTGGACTATGACCCCAGCGCCACAAAGATCAACCAGGAGAACCGCATCAAGCTGATGCTGGCCAACGCCGCGCTGCACCAGAAGGAGCAGAAGGAGCCGGCCGGCGTATAAACACACAAGGAGGGAGCCGGAGTGGCAGAGGTCCGGTTGGACGAGCGGGAGCTGCGGCTGCTGCTGGGCAGCGGCAGCGGCGACGCCTGCCTGCTGTATCTGTACATCAAGTCCAGCGGTGCGCTGGTGCTCAGCCAGGCAGCGCAGGCACTGCAGATGGACGAGCCGCGCCTTCAGCTGGCACTGAGCCTGCTGACGCAGCTGGGACTGGTGGCCTCGGCCGCGGCCGAGCCGCCCCGGCAGCCGGAGCCGCACCGGTATACCGAGCAGGACGTGGCCCAGGCGCAGCGCCGCGACCAGAGCTTTCAGCTGCTGGTGGGCGAGGCCCAGCGCCGCCTGGGGCGGACGCTCTCGGGCGAGGAGCTGAAGACGCTGCTGGGGCTGCATGACTTTCTGCGCCTGCCCACCGAGGTAATCGGCCTGCTGATTCACTATTGCATCCAGCGGGGCCGCAGCCACGGGGCCAGCCGCGCGCCCAGCATGCGCGTGATTGAAAAAGAGGGCTATCTCTGGGCCGAGCAGGGGATCGATACCGTCGAGGCCGCGGCGGCCTATATGAACCGCCAGCTGCAGCAATACGCGGCCATGGGGCGCTATCAGGCGCTGCTGGGCGTGCAGGGGCGGCGGCTGACAGCCGGCGAGGAGCGCTATCTGCTCCAGTGGGCGCAGCTGCGCCTGCCGGACGAGGTGATTGCCCTGGCCTATGAGCGCACGTGCCTGGCCACCGGCGGGCTGAAGTGGCCGTATATGGACGCCATTCTGCGCCGCTGGGACGAGCAGGGCTTGCGCACCGTGGCGGAGATCGAGCAGGGCGATGTAAAGCCGGCCCGGCCGGAGCGCCCGGCCTTCACCCGGGGCAAGGGCGCGCAGCCCGCGCCGGGGGACATGCGCCAGCCGGTGGCGCTGGAGCCGGGGGAGATTGAACGCCGGGCCATTGCCCGGCTGCATCAGCGAAAGGAGGACTGAGCCGTGGCATATTCGGCACAGACCATGCGTCAGGCGCGGCAGCGCTATCAGGCGCAGCAGCGTGAGCGCGAACAGGAGGCAGACCGGCAGCGCCAGGCGGCCTATGCGGCCGAACCGCGGCTGCGGGCACTGGATCTGCGCCTGCGCTCAACTGTGGCGCAGGTGATGGCATCCGCCTTTGAAAAGCGCAGCGACCCCGAGCAGGCGCTGCGTCAGGCGCGCGAGGCCAACCTGGCAGCCCAGGCTGAGCGGACGGCGCTGCTGGCGGGACTGAACATGCCGGACTATCTCGATACCGACGCCCGGTGCAGCCGCTGCGGCGGCACCGGCTGGCAGGGACAGCAGCTGTGCGGCTGCCTGCGCGCCCAGTGCCGTCAGGTGCAGATGGACCAGCTGGCCAGCCTGCCCGGAAAGAACGAGCCAGGCTTTGACAGCTTTCACCTGGATGTATACGAAACCCGTACGGAGGAAAAACTGCAAATCAGCCCCCGCGAGCAGATGCGGCAGGTCCTGGCCCGGTGTCAGGACTGGGCGGCGCGGTTTGGCCCCGGCAGCCCTTCTCTGCTGCTGTGCGGCGGCACGGGCCTGGGGAAAACGCTGCTCTCGGCCTGTCTGGCCCGCACGCTGACCATGCAGGACGTGGGTGTGGTGTATACCCGCGTGAGCGCCATGCTGCGCGAGTATGAAAACGCCCAGTTCGGCGGCGCCGAGCGGCCCCGCGCCTATGAGGAAACCCAGCTGCTGATCATCGACGACCTGGGCACGGAGATGAGCACCCAGTTTACCAACTCGGTGCTTTATTCGGTGCTGGACAGCCGTCTGCTGGAGGGTCATCCCACGGTGATTTCTACTAATCTGTCCTCGGCCACGCTGCAGCAGCGCTATCCGCCGCAGCTGATTTCGCGCTTGTTGGGGCAGTATGAGCTGCTGATCTTCTTTGGCAGAGATCTGCGCATGGAATAAAACAAGGGCCTGCCGCCGAAATACTTCGGCAGCAGGCCCAGCTTGGTGGGTCAGGGCTTTTCTTCTGCGGGGTGGATGTCCGCCCGCTCCAGCACTTGCTGCAGCCCGCCGCGGGAATGCTGCAGCGCCCGGTTCATGCGGGCGACAATGGCGCTGGACACGCCCAGCTTCTGCTGGATGGAGAGGAACGTTTCGCCGGCCAGCAGCATGGCGGAGACCTCCAGCCGCTGATTCAGCGCGCGCAGCTCGTTTTGCGAGCAGAGGTCCTCCAGCAGGCTGGCGCATTCGGCCTCGGACTCAATCGAGGTAATGGTCTGATACAGGTGACTCAGGTCGGGCAGTTGACGAATCGTCATATGAGATTCCCCCTTATCAATTGGGCGCGGTTCGTTGTTGTATTTTACTACATCATAGCACGGAAATAGAGATAATTCCAGTCATTTTAAAAAAATGCGGAGGTGTGCGGCATGATTATTGCACAGTCGTGGGGCATAAGACAGGCCGTTGAGGTGGTGGCGGCGCTGTATCTGGCGATGTTCTGCTGCTTTGTGGGTTATCGGCTGCGCCGGGCGATGGTGACGCTGGGCGGCATTGTGGGCGGCGCGGCGCTGGGCTTTGTGCTGGCGCGGCTGCTGCGCCTGCCGGTGTACTGGTGGGGCGTGGGGCTGGCGGCAGGGCTGGGGATCGGCCTGGGCCTGCTGGCATTCCGGATGCACAAGCTGGGGCTGTTTCTGGTCTGCGGCGCGTGCGCGCTGGCCCTGACCTACCGGCTGCTCAGCCCCGGGCTGATCGGCCCGCTGGAGCCGTGGGTCGTGTGGACGGTGTCGGCGGCGGTGGGCCTGCTGGCAGGGCTGCTGGTCTACCGGTTCTATCGTCCGGCGGTGATTGTCGTCACGGCGCTGTTCGGCGGGATGCTGTTTGCCTCCACGGTCTTCGGCCTGCTGGCGCAGGACGCGGCGGTGCAGTATCTGGGACAGGGCGTGGGGCTGATGACCGGCGTGATTGGCATGGTGTACCAGTTCCACGGCGGACGGTAAAACCGGAGCAAGCGGAACGCAGCGCCTGCCAGAGCGGCAGGCGCTGCGTTTTTACCGATATGAAAAAAGCTACAGCCCGTAGGCAAGCCGCGACGGGCTGGCCTGACGGTACCAGGGGGACGACTGCTCGTCCCGCGCCAGCTCCTGGCGGATACGGCGGTATTCGCCGGCCTCGCGGGTGGTGGCAGTGCGGACGGCAAACTTGCCGCAGTCGGGGCATTGCTCCGGCTGGAAGGCCGTTTCAAAGGTATACAGACAGCGCTCACAGGTGCAGATCATCAAAAATCGCCTCCCCCTCAAGCCGTGCAGCGTTTGTTTGTTTCGTGGAACTGCTGCCATAGTACCATTGGGGAGAAGGGAAGTCAATGTGTGGCTTTCACAAAGATCGATGGGGCATAACAGCCAAATAAACACCGAAAAGTTCGAATTCCTTTTTTTACAAGGCGCTGGGGAACAGCGGGATCCCTTGCCGGACAAGGGCTTTGCCATCCGCCGGACATAACAGAGCAGAACCTTGACCTTATGGAAACCAGGGCGAAAATCCGGTTCGCCCCAGGAAATGAAGCGGAACCGGCGGCTTTGTGACGAAGAAAACGATTGTGCAATTTGACGGAAAATAAGCCGTTAAGAAGGAAGCAAGCGGTGCAGAAAGACAAGACCGCACTGCTGACATGGACAGGAGGGCCGGCGCACAGCGCCGGCCCTCCTGTGTGTATCCCGGGATACGGTTATTTTTGTTTGAGCAGGGCCTGCGCCTGGGACAGCTGCGCCTCGGTCGGCTCGGCGCCGGCGTAGCGCACGCCGTTATAGGCGTCGATCAGTCCAGCGGCCTCGGCCGGCAGGTGGGGCTGCAGCTCGTTGGGCGTTTCATACCGCGCGGCAGCGCCGCCCTCCTGCGCCATGCGCCGCTTGAGCAGCGACTGATAGACAAAGCGGATCTTCAGCTGCCCGGTCTGGAAGTCGTCATACTTCTGCGGCCGGTCCGTCAGCTTGTGCAGCGCGCTGCGCAGCCCCTCGGTGGCGCTTTCCAGCGCTTTTTTCCAGGAGAAGAGACTCTCGGTTTCGTCCACATAGTCCTCCTCCTGCTCCGGCTCGAACATGCCGCGCAGGCGGCTGAGGAGCGCCTGCACGCCCTTGAGCCCCTTGAGGAACTTTTTATAGAACATTACCAGCAGCGCCGCGCCCAGAATGACCACAGCCACAATGGCCAGCACGCCCACCAGGTGGTTCATCAGCTCGGACTGCTCCCGCGGCTTGGCGTCCATAAATGAGCCATTGTCCGACTCGCCGCTGTTGCCGGACTGCAGCGGGTCAACCAGAAAGGCCAGCTTGTCGATCAGGCCGATGAGCGACAGCACGCCCCGCACCAGAAACAGCAGCCCGCGCCCCACCAGCCCGGCCAGCGCCGGGATGGCAGGCCCCAGCCACGAGAGCAGCACGGCCAGCAGGATGAAGCCGCTGACCAGCAGAAAGCTGCTGGCCTGAATCCCGCGGGGCAGGCGCGCCGAGCGGGCCTTGTCGCCGGTGTAGACACTCTTGCGCAGGCCGCGGGCGTTATAGGCATACAGCGCCAGCAGGAAAAACACAATGGCGGCCCCGGAGCAGATGCGCAGCAGCTGGGCGGGCGCCTTCAGCGCGGTGAGAGCCAGCAGCGCCGCCAGGTGCAGCAGCACGCCGACGGTGGTCATGGGGGCGTAGATGGTATAGGCAGCCTTGCGCGCGCAGAAGAAAAAGTAGATGCTGCCGATGACTGCCACGGCCACATAGACAAGGCTGCCCAGCAGATGCGCCTCAAAGCCGCCGGTGAACAGGCTCAGCAGCACGCCGCAGAGCGCGCCGGCCCCGGCGGCGGCCAGGCCGCAGCCCAGCATGGCGGCTCCGGCAGACAGGCGCATGGTCACGCGCCCGGCCAGAAAGCCCAGCGCCACCACGCACAGCACCCACAGCGTCAGCTGGCTGACATAGCCAAAAGCAAGCCCCAGCAGCGCCGAAAGAGGGATGGAAAAGGTCAGAACCAGCAGCAGATTGATGGCCTCAAACAGCCAGCGCTGAAAGGAAGAAGGTCTCATGCTCCGGCGCCCCCCTCTCCGAACGGAATGTAAGTCACATGGTTGCCGCGGCGGCGCAGCGCGTCGCAGCGCTGGCTGAGCGAGTCGCTCCAATAGGCCGACACCACCAGAATGTCGGCGTCGTCCAGCTCGTCGGCCACCATGCGCTCCAACGTGTGGAACACGGACTCGGCCTGCTTGGCCACAAATCCCGCCAGCGTGGACAGCAGCAGCTCCTGCTGCCGGTCGGAATGCGTGGGCGCGAGGGCAATGCGCGTGCCCGGCTCATAGCTGATGGCGCCGTTGCTGTAAAAGCCCACGTCCATGTCGTTCTCATAAGCCCAGCGGCTGAGCGTGGCCACCACGCGGATGCCGTATTCCACGGTTTCCTGCTGCTGCTCGGTCAGGTTGCCCCAGAAGTTTTCCTTGGGATCGATGTTCAGCAGCAGCACCAGCTTGGGCTGCACGGTGTAGTCGTGGGTCTTCACCTGCAGCTGGCCGGTGCGGGCCGAGGCCTTCCAGTGGATGTCCTTGCGGCTGTCGCCGGTGCGGTATTCGCGGATGCCGTTGATCAGAATCGGGTCGGGGAAAATCCAGCGGCGGACGGAGATGTCGCCCTGCCAGCGCAGCGCCTCCTGGGGCAGCTGTTCGCTGCTCAGCGCGGCGGGATAGACAAACAGGTGGGTGGGCTGCTGCAGCTGCATTGGAAAGGCGGCCATGCCGAACAGGTCGCCCGCCGTCAGCGTGGTGTTGGACAGGTCGAAATAGCCCCGGTGGGCGCACAGCACGTCATAGCGCCGGGTGATCCGGCTGAAACTGCGGACGAAAAACACGCTGCGGTGAAAGCGGTCGTCTTTGATACTCAGGTCGTCGTGGGAGCGGAATTGCAGATAGGGCGACAGGCGGGACTCCACCCGCAGCCAGGGCAGCGGCGTCAGCTTGTTGTTGCTGATGACCTCTACCAGCTGTATGCGCTCCCCCTCGTAGACGGCGCGCCGGGAGATGGTGCGCGAATACGAGAGCTTGCGGAACGCAACACGGCGGAAATAAACAATCTGCAGAAACATCAGCAGGCCGGCCACGACAATGACCCAAAAGGCCTGTGTCATCTTGGCGCCCCCTTATGCGGTGGGCAGCTTGGCGCCGGGGTCCTCGGTGGGGGCGGCAACGCTGGAGAGGATCCGGCCCAGAATCTCGGCGCCCTTCTGGTCGGCGCCATAGCGCGTCTTGAGAATCAGGCGGTGGGCAAACACCGGGCCGGCCAGCCGCTTGACGTCGTCCGGAAGGACATAGTCGCGCCCGGCAATGGCCGCCGCCGCCTGGCAGCAGCGGGTCATGGACAGCATGCCGCGGGTGGACACGCCCAGGGCCACGTCTTCGTGGACACGGGTGGCCTCGGCCAGGCGGACGATGTAATCGACGATCACCGGGTCAATGCGCACCCGGGTCACGGCGGCCTGCGCCTCGGCAATCTGCGCGCCGGTGGTCACCGGCTGCAGCTGAATGTCGTTGGAGCCGCGGCCGTCCAGATAGTTCTGCAGGACGGTGACGCTCTCGCTGTGCTGGGGATAGCCCAGGCTCAGCCGCAGCAGAAAGCGGTCGAGCTGCGCCTCCGGCAGGGCAAAGGTGCCGGCTGTCTCCACCGGG
>CACXCV010000071.1 GCA_902766215.1 Oscillospiraceae bacterium | reverse complement strand
TTGTCATGATTGCCGGGGACATAGAGCAGCGGGCAGGGGAGCATGGTAACCAGGAAAGAGAGATAGTTGGCAGACAGGTCGCCGCAGGAAATAATCAAGCCCACATCCCGGAAGTATTCACGGTCGAAGTGATCCCATATGAACTTGCTTTCCACATCGGATACGACCAACAGCTTCATGGACAGACCTCCCAGAGTGGTAGGGGCTTTCGCCCGGATTTCAGTTGTGGTAGACCCGCGGTACGCGGGGATTGATGGCGCAGAGCAGCTCGTAGGGAATGGTGCCGATGGTGGCGGCCTTTTCCTCCAGCGGCAGCGCCGTGCCGAACACGGTCACCTCGTCGCCGATGGCGGCAGGGTAGTCGGTGACATCCAGCATGCACATGTCCATGCACACGCGGCCGATCTGCGGCACGCGGCGCCCGTGCAGCAGCATATCCTGCCGACCGGACAGCAGCCGCATCAGCCCATCGCCATAGCCCACGGGTACGACGGCAATCCGGCGGGCGGCGGGCAGGGTATAGGTGCGGCCATAGCTGACGCAGGTCCCGGCAGGCAGCTCCTTCAGGCTGACGATGCGGGTCTTCAGCTCCATGACCGGCTGCACGTCCAGCAGCGCATGGGTACTCTCGTTGGGGTGGTGGCCATATAGCAGAATGCCGGGCCGCACCATGTCAAAGCCTGCCTCGTCCGGATATTTCAGCGCGGCGGCGGAGGCGGCGCAGTGCCGCAGGGCAAAGGTCATGCCGCTTGCAGCCAGCGTGTCGATGGCCGCCTGAAAGCGCCGCAGCTGCCAGCGGGTGTACTCGTCGCTGCCGTCGGCGTCGGAAAAATGCGTGAACACGCCCTCGAATTCCAGCCCGGGCAGCTTGTTCAGCGCGGCAATTGGCGCGAAATCCGCTCCCTCGCCGCAGTAGAAGCCCAGCCGGGACATGCCGGTGTCCAGCTTCAGGTGGCAGCGCAGACGCTGACCGGGCAGCAGGGCCGCGGACAGCGCAGCGGCCAGTCCGGTGTCATAGATAGTCTGGGTCAGGTCCTGCTCAGCCAGAAGCGGAGCATAGCGCGGGTCGGTATAGCCCAGAATCAGCAGCGGCAGCCGGATACCGGCCTGGCGCAGCTCCATTGCCTCGTCCAGGCAGGCCACAGCCAGATAGTCGGAACCCAGCGCCTCCAGCCGGCGCGCCACCGAAATGGCGCCATGGCCATAGGCGTTGGCCTTGACCACGCCCAGAAACTTCTGTCGCGGTAGCGCTGCGCGCAGTGTGTGATAGTTGGCCTCCAGCCGGCCCAGATAGATATCGGCCCAGGTGCGCGAATCCGGCGCCTGACCCGGATAAGAACAATGCATACAGACCCCTCTTTACGGGATGATAGTATGGCCCGCGGCCATGTCCTGTTATTATAGCAGGGCGGCGGCAGGTTTGCAACCTGCGCAGGGCGACCTCTCTATCTTATCATGGCGGCGGCGCTTTTGCAACGGAGGATTTCCTGTTCGGGCGTTGACAAGCGCAAATCGGGGCAATATAATAGGGTCGAAAAACAAAAAGGAGTGACACCCAATGAGTGAATCCTGCAGCGGCAACTGCTCCGCCTGCGGCGAGAGCTGCGGCGAGCGCAAGCCTGAAAGCCTTTTGGCACAGGCCAATCCGCTTTCCAATGTAAAGAAAGTCATTGCAGTCGTTTCCGGCAAGGGCGGCGTGGGCAAAAGCACCGTGACCTCCATGCTGGCGGCGGCAGCCCAGCGTGACGGCCATCATTCCGGCATCCTCGACGCCGATATCACCGGCCCGTCGATCCCCACGGCCTTCGGCATCCGCACGCGGCCCGACGCGGTGGAGGAGGGGCTGATTCCGGCCCGCTCCCAGGGCGGTGTGGATGTGATGTCCATCAACCTCCTGCTGGAAGACAAGACCGACCCGGTGCTGTGGCGCGGCCCGATTCTGGGCGGCGCGGTCAAGCAGTTCTGGACCGATGTGGTCTGGAAGGACGTCGACTTCCTGTTTGTCGACATGCCTCCCGGGACGGGCGACGTGCCCCTGACGGTGTTCCAGTCGCTGCCTATCGACGGCATTGTGCTGGTGACATCGCCCCAGGAGCTGGTGGGCATGATCGTTGAAAAGGCGGTAAACATGGCCAAGATGATGAACATCCCCATCATCGGCCTGGTGGAAAACTACAGCTATCTGACTTGTCCCGACTGCGGCAAGCGGCTAGAGGTGTTCGGCCGCAGCCGCATCGACGAGGTGTCAGCCCAGCTGGGGATTCCGGTCCTGGCCAAGCTGCCCATTGACCCGGCGCTGGCGGCGGCCTGCGATGAGGGCCTGATCGAAATGGCCAAGCTGGACGCCATTACGCCGGTTTACGAATCGGTGAAGGCGTTCTGCAACATGTAAACTGTAAACAGTGAAATGCAGCGCCCGCGGACTGCTCCGCGGGCGCTGCATTTTGATACCCGGTCAGCTGCGCTGCGCGATGGCGTCTTCAAAGCGGAAGTACCGCAGTGCGTTGTAATAGCAGATGTTCTGTACCATGGCACCCAGAGCGGCCATGTCGCGGGGATATTCTCCGTTTTCCACCAGGTCGCCCAGCAGGTTGCAGAGAATCCGGCGGAAGTATTCGTGGCGCGTATAGCTGAGGAAGCTGCGGGAGTCGGTGAGCATGCCCACAAAGTGGGCGATGCAGCCAATGCTCATCAGGCTGCGCAGCTGCGACTCCATGCCGGCCTTGTGGTCATTAAACCACCAGGCTGTGCCGTGCTGCAGCTTGCAGGGAATGTCGCTGTCGGTCTGAAAGCAGTTGATTACCGAATCAATCATCCCGTTGTCCACTGGGTTGAGCGAATAGACAATGGTGCGGGGCAGGGCGCTGTCCCGCTCCAGTGTGTCCAGCAGCCGGGCCAGACCAGCCGCATTGGGCGCGTCGTTGATGGCGTCGCAGCCCGCGTCGGGGCCGAAGGAGCGGAACATCCGGCTGGAGTTGTTGCGCAGAAAGCCAAAGTGCAGCTGCATCACCCAGCCGCGTCGGGCATATTCCCGCGCGACGGTCAGCAGCAGGGCGGTGTGATAGGCCTGCTGTTCGGCCTGGGTGATTGGCCCACCGGCCCGGGCGCGGCAGAGAATGTCGGTCAGCTGCGCGTCGTCTGTCAAAACGCAGAAGCAGCTGTCCAGCCCGTGGTCAGACACGGTGCAGCCGCGGGCGGCAAAGCAGGCAATTCGGTCCAGCAGTGCCTGGCGCATGTCGTCGATGGTGCCGATGGCATAGCCAACGACGGACTCCAGCTTGTCCATATAGGCGGCAAAGCCGGGCTGGTCGGCGCGCATGGCCTTGTCGGGGCGGAAGGCGGGCAGTACGGCGGCGGGAGCAGTGGGGTCGGTTGCCAGCCGTTCATGCACGGCCAGCGAATCAGTTGGATCGTCGGTGGTGCAGATCAGCCGCACATTGGATCGGGCAATGATGCCGCGCGCGCCAAAATCGGGCTGGGTCAGCATGCGGTTGCAGTGGGCATAGATTTCGGCAGCATTGCACCCAGTCAATGGCTCGGTCACGCCGAAATACCGCGCCAGCTCCAGATGGGTCCAGTGATAGAGCGGGTTGCCGATCAGGTTGGGGATTGTCTCAGCCCACTTTTGAAACTTTTCCTCATCCGGGGCATTGCCGGTGACGAACTGCTCCGGTACGCCGTTTTCCCGCAGGGCGCGCCACTTATAGTGGTCGCCGCCCAGCCAGAGCTGGGTCAGGGTTGCATAGTGCTGGTCGGACTCAATCTCCGCAGGATCGACGTGACAGTGATAGTCGATGATGGGCATGGCTTCTGCA
>CACXCV010000070.1 GCA_902766215.1 Oscillospiraceae bacterium | reverse complement strand
TTTTACTGCATTTTATTATACGTTTTTACAATTAGATTGATGTCACTGGCACGTTGTTGTTGACTTAAAACGTTTTTTGTAGTATAATCCATTTCGTTAATATACGAAAGAAGTGATGCAACATGCCCCCCGCACAACGAAAGATGGTCCGAACATACCTGGATGAGGTTCCCAACGGCAACGAACAGCTATTCCAACAGGAGCTGCAGAAGAGCCGCAAAGAACGTAAGCAGCTGACCGACGGCGCCACGGACAAAATTCTCTACAAAGACATTATCCGCATTGCCTGGCCCTCCCTGGTCGAGCTGACGCTCACCTCGCTGGTGTCAATGGTCGATATGATGATGGTCGGCGGGCTGGGACCGTCGGCTATTTCCTCAGTCAGCCTGGCAACGCAGCCACGCTTTATTTTCATGACGCTGCTGATGTCGCTCAACACCGGCGCCACCGCCGTGGTAGCCCGCGCGCGCGGACGCGGCGAGCACGAGCGCGCCAACGACATTCTCAAGCAGGCGCTGTTTTTCTCCACCATATTGACGCTTCTCTGCTCGGTGGCAGGTTTCCTCCTCTCCGAGCCGCTGGTGCGGCTGATGGCCGGCAACGGCAACATGGCCGAATCCACCATCGCCGATTCTGTCGGCTATCTGCGCGTGCAGTTTGTCGGCTTTATCACGCTGACACTCACCCTGTGTATCACAGCTTCACTGCGCGGCACAGGCAATTCCCGCGTTCCGATGATCTATAACATGACGTCCAACATTGTCAATGTGATCTTCAACTTTCTGCTGATCAACGGCCACTGCGGCTTCCCGAAACTGGGCGTGGTGGGTGCTTCCATCGCCACCGTCATTGGCCAGATTGTTGCGTTGTGCATCGCTTTCTATTCTATCACCTGCGGCAAATACTACTTTAAAATCCGCCTGATTGAAAAGTTCCGCCTGGATTGGCAGATCATCGGCGCCATTACCAAGATTGGCGTTCCGGCTCTGATCGAGCAGGGCGTCATGCGGATTGGTATGATTCTCTTTGCCCGACAGGTCGCCGCCCTGGGCGAGGTTGACTTTGCCACGCACAATGTCTGCATGAACATCCAGTCGCTCTCGTTTAATAACGGCCAAGCTTTCGCTGTTTCCGCCACCACGCTGGTCGGTCAGAGCCTGGGCAAGTGGCGTGCAGACTTTGCCGAACACTACAGCACCCGCTGCCGCCGGCTGGGCCTGTGCGTCTCGCTGCTGCTGACCGTGATTTTCGGCTTCTTTGGCAAATACATCGTCATGCTTTATAATGACACCCCCGCCGTGCTGGAAGAGGGTGCCAAGATTATGGTCATCGTGGCCATTCTGCAGCCCATTCAGTGCTCGCAGTTCATCATTGCCGGTGCGCTGCGCGGCGCCGGCGATACCAAAGCCACTGCGCTGATTTCCCTTTGCACGGTTATGATTCTCCGTCCCCTGCTGGGCTATGTATTTATCACGCTGCTGAATTTCGGCGTCATGGGCGCCTGGGTCGCTGTTTTCTGCGACCAGTCCCTGCGCTCGATTCTGGTGATGGCGCGCTATAATTCCGGCAAGTGGAAAAACGTCAAAGTGAATATCTGATTTCTCAACGCACTTAAAACATGAGGGCTGCGGCAGTTGCCGCAGCCCTCATGTTTCTTCTTTATTTTGACTCGGCCTGTGCCTCGCAGTAGATGCATCGATAAACGCCCCGTGCGCGATTGGCCAGCCGGAACACCTGGGGCAGCTCCTGCTCCACCGTGGTAATGCAGCGGGGATTCTTGCAGCGGATCACGTTTTCCACCCGCTCAGGCAGCACCAGATGCCGCCGCTCCTGCACCCGGCCCTGTTGGATGATGTTCACGGTGATCCCCGGGTCGATATAGCCCAGGACGTCCAGATCCAGGTCGATGACATCATAAATCTTAAGGATGTCCTTTTTTCCCATCTTTTTGCTGTCTGCGTTTTTAATAATCGCCACCGTGCAGTCCAGCTCACCCAAGTGCAGCACGTCATAGATTTCCATGCAGCGTCCAGCCGTGATATGATCCAGCACAATGCCGTTTTCAATGGCTCCGATAATCATTTTCCCACCCCCAGCAGCTTCATGATCAGCGCCATGCGGATATACTTTCCATTTCTCACCTGCTCAAAGTAACAGGCCCGGGGGTCGTTGTCCACCGCCACCGAGATTTCGTTGACGCGCGGCAGCGGATGCAGCACGCGCATGGTTTCCTTGGCCGGGGCCAGCCGCGGCAGCGTGAGAATATAGCTGTCCTTCAGGCGCAGATAGTCCGCCTCGTTGAAAAAGCGCTCGCGCTGCACACGGGTCATATACAGGATGTCCAATTCGGGCATTACCGCGTCCAGATCGGTGGTCTGAACGAACTCTATGCCCCGCGGCTCCAGCACGTCGGTGATCAGATAGTCCGGGATGCGCAGTTCCTCCGGCGAGGCAAAGATCATCTTCACATTGGCATAGCGCGACATGGCGCAGACCAGCGAGTGCACCGTGCGGCCAAACTTCAGATCGCCGCAGAAGCCCAGCGTCAGGTTATCCAGCCGGCCCTGTTCGCGCCGGATGGTCAGCAGATCAGCCAGCGTCTGGGTGGGATGGTTATGCCCGCCGTCGCCGGCATTGATCACCGGCACGCCGCTGTGCATGGCCGCCACCAGGGGCGCGCCCTCCTTGGGGTGGCGCATGGCGATAATGTCGGCATAGCAGCTGACCACACGCACCGTGTCGCTGACGCTCTCGCCCTTGGAGGCTGACGAACTGGCCGCTTCAGAAAAGCCCAGCACATGGCCGCCCAGTTCGTACATTGCTGCTTCAAAGCTCAAGCGCGTGCGGGTGGATGGCTCAAAAAACAACGTGGCCAGCTTTTTTCCCTCGCAGACATGCGAATAGTCTGCCGGGTGCGCAATGATATCGTTGGCTGTGGCAATCAGCTCGTCAATCTCCTGTTCGCTGAGACTGAGAATATCAATCAGATGTTTCATCGGCTCGCTCCAATCCAGCTCTCGTCTGAAG
>CACXCV010000069.1 GCA_902766215.1 Oscillospiraceae bacterium | reverse complement strand
GACCGGCATCTACATCAGCGCCCTGAGCGACCTTTGCTGCGGGGACGAGGTCGTCATCCCCCACCTGCTGACACGCTATCTGCGCCGGACGGTGCGCGACCACAACTATCGCGGCACCTCCGCGCTGGACACCGCCCGGATGTGGGCCAACGTCCGCCGGGGCGAGCAGCTGTACATCACCCCGCTCAAGCGCCGCGCGCACCTCTGCTTTGACACGTCGCTGATTTATGAGCTGCCGGTGCTGCGTCCCCTGGCCGAGCCGCTGCTGGCCACGCTGCCGGACGAGGTGCCCGGCGTGGGCAGCATTACCGGCCTGCTGGCGCAGCTGCGCCGGGTAGAGCCGGCAGAGGCCGGGCTGGTGCCCCAGAACTCGCTGCTGCGCGAATTTATCTGAACCAGGAGGTACATCATGGATACTGTCTTCTGCAATGTGACCGCCGTCACCATGGACGAGGCCATGCACATTCTGCCGGGCGCTTTTGTGGGCGTCCGCGGCGGGCGCATTGCCTACATCGGGCGTAAAATGCCCGCCGAACCGGTGAAAGAGGCCATCGACGGCACCGGCATGGTGCTCATGCCCGGCCTGATCAACTGCCACACGCACCTGGCCATGACCGGCCTGCGCGGCTGGAGCGACGACAAGCCCCTGCAGCCCTGGCTGGAGGACTGCGGCAGGATTGAGGACAAGCTGGACGACCGCGCCGTGCGCTGCATGACCCAGCTGGGCCTGATGGAGCTGCTGCGCTTTGGCACCACGTCGTTTTCCGACATGTACGACCATGTGGACGCCATTGCCCAGGCCGTGGCCGAGTGCGGCATCAAGGCCAACCTGGCCCGGGGGACCACCATGTTCCTGGGCGACGGGTTCGACTGGCGCACCTTCCCCGCCTGCGTGGAGCTGCGCGAGTGCGTGGAAAAGTGGCACGAGTATGACGACGGCCGCATCCGTATCGAGGCCAGCGTGCACGGGGAATACACCTCCACCTATCAGCTGTGGGAGGCGCTGGCGGACTATGCCGCCGACGAAAACCTGGGCATGCACGTCCACCTGTCCGAGACCCGCGACGAGCATGAGGCCTGCCTCGAGCGCAACGGCCTGACTCCGGCGCAGGTGCTGGACTGCCACCGGGTGTGGGACACCCGGGCCATGGCCGCCCACTGCGTGTGGCTGGACGAGGAGGACATGGGCCTGCTGGCCCGGCGGCACGTCAGCGCCGTCCACTGCCCGGTGTCCAACCTCAAGCTGGGCTCTGGCATCGCGCCGGTGGTAAAGCTGCGCGCCGAGGGCATGAACGTAGCTCTGGGCACCGATTCGGCCGCCTCGAACAACAATCTGGACCTGTTTGAAGAGATCAAGACCGCTGCGCTGCTGGCCAAGGTGCAGTCCGGCGACCCCTCGGCCCTCCCCGCGGCCGAGGTGCTGAAAATGGCCACCCGGGGCGGTGCGCTGGCTCAGGGCCGTGACGACGAGTGCGGCCAGATCGCCATTGGAATGGACGCCGATCTGATCCTGCTGGACTTTACGCAGCCGCACCTGATCCCCTGCCACAACGTAGTCTCCCAGCTGGTCTATGCCGCCAGCGGGCACGACGTGGCGCTGACAATGGTCCGCGGCAGAATTCTCTACCGCGACGGCACGTTTCCCACCATCGACGAGCTGGCCGTGCTGCGCGAGTTGAAGGACTATGTCATCCCCAACTTCTTTGAGGCCAAAGACGAGGACAAGACCGGGGACAAGGCATAAATCCGGGAACCGGCCCGCGCCCCGCCGCGTCCAATCCATATCCCACCATCACGGAGGACAACCGTATGTCTCAACCTGTGAAAAAGCAAACCTTTCTGGGCGGCGCGGCCGTGCTGGCTGCCGCCACCATCCTGGTCAAGCTCATCGGCGCCTGCTACAAGATTCCGCTGGTGCGGATCATCGGCACCCAGGGCTATAACTATTTTCTCAACGCCTATGACATCTATTCGGTGCTGCTGATCGCCTCGACCGCCGGCCTGCCGGTGGCCATGTCCCGCATGATTGCCGAGGCGCAGACCATGGGCAACACTGCCCGCATCCGCCGCATCTATCAGGCCTCGCTCTATGTGTTCCTGCCCATCGGCATTGTCGGCTCGCTGGGCATGATGCTCTTTGCCCAGCCGCTGGCCCGGTTCATCGAAAGTCCGGACAGCTGGGTGGCCATGCTGGCGCTGGGGCCAGCCATCTTCTTTGTGTGCCTGTTCTCCAGCTACCGCGGTTTTTTTCAGGGGCAGTCGTCCATGACGCCCACCGCCGTCAGCCAGGTCATCGAGGCGCTGAGCAAGCTGGTGCTGGGTCTGGGGCTGGCATGGCTGCTGGTCCGGATGGGCTATGACATCACCGTCGCCGCGGCGGGCGCCATTCTGGGCGTCACCGTGGGCACGGTGCTGGCCGCTGTCTATCTGGGGCTGAAGCACCGCACCGCCATGCGCGCACTGGAAGCCGAGCGCTCGGTGGGCGTGCAGGAGCCGCTGGGGCGCACCATGCGCACGCTGCTGGCCATTGCCATCCCCATCACCATCGGCGCAGCCGGCCTGCAGCTGCTGACGGTCATCGAAACCAAGATTATTCTGGGCCAGCTGGTCTCGGGCGCGGGCTTTAGTCAGGACGCGGCCGAGTCGCTCAAGGGCCTGTACGGCAGCGCGCAGACGCTGTTCAACCTGCCCTCGGCGCTGATTACGCCGCTGACCGTGGCGGTAATCCCGGCCATCTCCGGGCGGCTGACCACCGGCGACAACCTGGGCGCGAAAAAGGTGGGCGAGAGCAGCCTGCGCATTATGTCGCTGATTGCCCTGCCCTGCGGCATCGGTCTGTTCGTGCTGGCCGAACCAATTATGAAGCTGATCTATAACTACGCCGGCGCGGAGCTGGCCACCGGCACGCAGCTGATGCAGTATCTGGGGCTGGCCGTGATCTTCAACGCCATTGTGCTGATGACCAACGCTATTCTGCAGGCTCACGGACACGTGGCCATCCCCATGGTCACACTGCTGGTGGGCGGCGTGATCAAGCTGGTGATCAACTATTTTCTGGTGCGTCAACCGGAGGTCAACATTGTGGGCGCGCCCATCAGCACACTGATCTGCTATGGGCTCATCGCGCTGATGAACCTGATCGCCATGGCCGCGACCATCCGGCCCACGCCCAACCTGCTGCGGGTCATCTGGAAGCCTGTTCTGGCCACCGCGGCCATGGGCGTGTCGGCCTATATGGCCTATGACGTGGTCAGCGTCCGCCTGTCCAACGCCATTTCCTGCCTGGCAGCCATTGCCGCTGCCGGCGTGGTATATCTGGTGTTTGTGCTGGTGCTGCAGATCATCACCCGCGACGACTGCGACCTGCTGCCCAAGGGCGAGACCATTGCCCGCCTGCTGCGGGTGAAATAACACCCCGCAGGGATATACCCAGAACAGCGTACATGGCGGCCGCCGGATCTCCCGGCGGCCGCTGTTTTCTGATTGCGGTTTCTGCGGCGCTTGTGGTAGAATGATGGCAAAGCACACGGGACAACCTGTGCGGTGTGCCGGCATGCCGCCGCACACAGTGACAGGCCTGGAAAAGCAAAGGGGAGAGAACAAATGCCAACCGCAAGGAAACTGGATCTGAGCGCATATGCAAGGAAAGCGCATTTCGATTACTTTCGGTCGCTGAGCTATCCATATGTGGGCGTCACCGTAAACGTAGAAATAACTGATTGGATTCGGACAGTCAAAGAAAGGCGGCACCCTTTCTTTTTCAGCTTTCTGTATGCGGTAACAAACGCTGCCAATCAGGTGCAGGAGTTCCGTCAGCGCATCGAGGGAGATGGCATCATCGAATTTGACGAATGCGCAAGCTCCTACACCGTGGCGCTGCCTGACGAGTCATATTGCTATTGCCAGTTATCATGCAGCCTGCCATTTGACGAATTTCTTCCCTATGCAGCGGCGAAACAGGAGGCGGCGAAAAAAGAAAAAAGCCTTGTGGATGGAGAAAACGCCCAGGCCCTGTTCTTCATTTCCTCGCTGCCGTGGCTGCGCTATTCCAATCTGATTCAGCCGGTTCCCATCCCGGCCGACAGCAATCCAAGAATAACGTGGGGAAAATACTTTGAGGAATCCGGCAGAGTTTTCATCCCGGTTACCGTATTATGTCATCACGCGCTGGTAGATGGCGTTCACATCAGCCGGTTTTATGACCATCTGGAACGCCAGCTGCGCCTGCATGCACAGCTGTAACGGCAAACGGCAGAGTCCGTTTCCCGGGGCAGCAGCGCCTTCGCTGCGATGCCACAAAGCAGAGCAAACGGGCGCGGCCGCTGCCATACAGCAACCACAGCCGCCGGCTTTGGGCCGGCGGCTGTGGTTTTATCGGATTCGGTATGGTTTGTCTCAGCAGAGCTTCGCGCCGGCTGCTGTCGGGCCTATTTCACTCAGCAGAGCTTGGCGCCGGCAGGGATGGCGTCATCCACCATCAGCAGGTGGAGCTTTTCCTCGCCCCGCTCGGTGTGTACGGCGGAGATCAGCATGCCGCAGGACTCCTGCCCCATCATCTTGCGCGGCGGCAGGTTGAGGATGGCCACCAGCGTCTTGCCCACCAGCTCCTCGGGCTTGTAATACATGGCGATGCCGGAAAGAATCTGCCGGTCGGCGCCCGTGCCGTCGTCCAGGGTAAACTTCAGCAGCTTGGCGCTCTTCTTTACCGGCTCGCAGGCCTTGACCTTCACGGCACGCAGGTCGGACTTGCAGAAGGTGTCGAAGTCCACCGGCTCTTCGCTCAGCGGCTCGACCTCAATGGCAGGCAGAGCCGCCTTTTTGGCCGCCGCGGCCGCATTGTCCAGCTCCTCCAGCTCCTTGGCCAGGTCGATGCGTGGGAACAGCGCCTCACCCGCCGCCGCGGCTACGTCGGCCGGCAGCAGGCCAAACCGGCACATATCGTCCCAGCTGCACGCCGCCCCGCCCAGCCGGGCGAGAATCGTCTCCGCCGTCTGCGGCATAAAGGGCTCGAGGGCAATCGCGCAGATGCGGATGGTCTCCAGCAGGTTATACAGCACCCGGGCCAGGCGCGGACCATTGGCCTCCATGTCCTTGGCCAGCGTCCAGGGCGCGTTTTCATCAATATACTTGTTGGCCCGGTCGAGCACGCGGAACACCTCTGCCAGGGCGTTCTGGAAGGCAAACTTCTCCATCTGCGCCTCATACCGGCCGGGCAGCTCCCGGGCCATGGCAAGCAGATCCTCGTCCGCCTCGCTGCCCAGCTGGGTCTGCGGCAGCCGCTCGCCAAAGTATTTGTGCGCCATGGCGACGGTGCGCGAGACCAGGTTGCCCAGCGTGTTGGCAAGGTCCGTGTTGATGGTCTGGATCAGCAGCTCGTTGGTAAAGTTGCCGTCGGACCCGAAGGGGAAGGTGCGCAGCAGGAAAAAGCGCAGTGCGTCCACGCCATAGCGCTCGGCCAGCACATAGGGATCGACCACATTGCCGCGGGACTTGGACATCTTCTCGCCGTTGAAGTTCAGCCAGCCGTGGCCATAGACCTTTTTCGGCAGAGGCATGCCCACGCTCATCAGCATGGCCGGCCAGATAATCGAGTGGAAGCGGACAATTTCCTTGCCCACAAAGTGGACGTCGGCGGGCCAGTATTTGTCCACGTCGTGATACTGGTCGTTTTCATAGCCCAGGGCCGTCAGATAGTTGAACAGCGCGTCGATCCAGACATAGACCACATGCTTGTCGTCAAAGTCCACCGGCACGCCCCAGGTAAAGCTGGTGCGGGACACGCACAGGTCCTCCAGGCCGGGCTTGATAAAGTTGTTGACCATTTCGTTCACGCGGCTGCGCGGCTCGAGATAGTCGGTGTTTTCCAGCAGATCGCGGATGCGGTCGCTGTATTTGGACAGACGGAAGAAATAGGCCTCCTCCTCG
>CACXCV010000068.1 GCA_902766215.1 Oscillospiraceae bacterium | reverse complement strand
TAGCGCAGGAAGTACCAGCTGGAGCCGGCCCACTGGGGCATGGTGTCGGTCTCGCGCCGGGCAGGGCCGCCGCACTGGGGGCAGGTGGTGTTCACCCAGTCGGTCATGGGCGCCAGGGGGCTTTCGCCGTCATCCGTGGGCTCATAGCTCTCCACCTCGGGCAGCACCAGCGGCAGCTCGCTCTCAGGAATGGGCACCCAGCCGCACTGGTCGCAGTGGACCAGCGGGATCGGCTCGCCCCAATAGCGCTGGCGGGAGAAGACCCAGTCGCGCAGCTTGAAGTTGACCTTTTCCTCACCGATGCCCTGCTCAGTCAGCCACTGGATGATGGCGGGAATGGCCTGCTGCACCGTCATGCCGTTGAGGAAGCCGGAGTTGACCATCACGCCGGTGTCATCCTTGAGGGTAAAGGCCGCCTCCTGCACATTGCCGCCGGCCACCACCTCGATGATCTCGCAGCCAAACTTTTTGGCAAACTCCCAGTCGCGGTCATCATGGGCCGGCACGGCCATAATCGCGCCGGTGCCATAGGTGGACAGCACATAGTCGGAGATAAAAATGGGGATCTGCTTGCCGTTGACCGGATTGATGCCCATCACGCCGTCGAGGCGGACGCCAGTCTTCTCCTTGGACAGCTCGGTGCGTTCAAGGTCGCTCTTGGCCGCGGCCGCCGCCTGATAGGCGCGGATCTCGTCGCCGTTGTGCAGCTGCGGCAACCACTTTGCCACCAGCGCGTGCTCGGGCGAAAGCACCATATACGTGGCGCCGAAAAGGGTGTCGGGCCGGGTGGTGTAGACCACCACGTCGTCGCCCAGCGTGGAGCCAAAGCGCACCTGCGCGCCGTGGCTGCGGCCGATCCAGTTGCGCTGCTGGGTCTTCACGCGCTCGATGAAGTCCAGCCCATCGAGGTCATCGATCAGGCGGTCGGCATATTTGGTGATGCGCAGCATCCACTGGCTCTTCTCCTTGCGGATGACCGGGCTGCCGCAGCGCTCGCACACGCCCTCAACCACCTCTTCGTTGGCCAGGACGCACTTGCAGCTGGTGCACCAGTTGACGGGCATCTTGCTCTTATAGGCCAGGCCGTGCTTGAACAGCTGGAGGAAGATCCACTGGGTCCACTTGTAATAGGACGGGTCGGTGGTGTTGACCACGCGATCCCAGTCAAAGCTATAGCCCAGGGCCTTCAGCTGCGCGGTGAAGGTGGCCACGTTCCGCTCGGTGACAATGCGGGGGTGGATGTGATTTTTGATGGCATAGTTCTCGGTTGGCAGGCCAAAGGCATCAAAGCCCATGGGGAACAGCACATTTTCGCCCTGCATGCGGTGCATGCGGGCCACCGAGTCCATGGCGGTATAGGGCCGGGCGTGGCCCACGTGCAGACCCGCGCCGGAGGGATAGGGAAACTCGATCAGGGGATAGAACTTTTTGCCCGGCTTGCCGGTCTCGGCGTGGAACAGCTTCTCGTCCTCCCAGATCTTATGCCACTTGGGTTCAATGGCAGCAAAGTCGTATTTCATTGTCACTCACCTTTTATTTTCATGCCCGGGCTGGCCGGGCGGTTTTCTTGGGGTCAGTTCCAGTTCAGCTCCACGTTCACCGCGTCGGCCCACAGGCGCTCAAGGTCATAGAACTTGCGGCTCTCCTCGGTGAACACATGCACAATCAGGCAGCCAAAGTCAAGCAGCACCCAGCCGCCGGAGCGCTCGCCCTCGCGGCGCAGCAGCGTCTCGCCGGCCTCGGTCAGGTCGTGCTCCACCTCGTCGCACAGCGTTTTGACATGGGTGGACGAGGTGGCCGTGCAGATGAGAAAGTGGTTGGCCAGCACCGTCAGGTCGGTAACCTCCAGCAGCTGGATGTCCTGTCCCTTTTTGTTGTCCAGGGACTTGGCAGCCATCAGGGCAATTTCTTTTGGTGTACGCAAGGTGTTTTCCTCCAGTCTCAGGGGACGGATGCGTAATACGTGCCGTCGGCATAGACAATGGCCTGTCCCGACAGGCGCATCATCTCCACATCCGCCAGGGTAATTTCCGATTGCAGCGGGCTATAGGCCTCGTTGAGCAGCGCCAGCGTGTCCAGCCCGTAAATCACATAGTAGTTCTGCCCGTCCAGATAGACGCCGTCGGCGCTGCCGGGCATGGTGTCGGTGCGCAGCTCGTCCATGCGCAGCAGCTTCAGGCCCAGATAGCCCAGGTTGCCCATCGACAGGTTGGTCACCAGGTCGTTGGACAGCAGGCGCAGCACGCCGCCCAGCTTCAGCAGGCCGCTGGGGCGCAGGCACTGCTTTGCCATCGCCTTGACAAAGGCCTGCTGCACCGCCACGCGCCCCAGGTCGGCGTTGTAATAGCCGCTGCGGTAGCGCAGCAGCTGCACCGCCTGCTGGCCGTTCAGCTTCTGCCGGCCCGCCTTCAGGTCGATGTGCAGGTCCTGCCACGGATCGTCATACTGCATGTCCACGGGCACATCGAACTCCACGCCGCCCAGCAGATCCACCGCCCGGGCCGCCGTTTCAAGACTGAGCAGGCAATAGCCGTCAATGGGCAGGCCCAGCATCCGCTCCACCTGGCTGCACAGGGCCTGCATGCCCTCCTGCCCCATGCCGCCGCGGGCATAGACCGCGTTCAGCTTGGCCGGGCTGCCGTCCGACAGCAGCAGGGTGTCGCGGGGCAGGCTCATCACCGCCGCCGTCTGTTTGGCGGCGTCCACGGTGCAGAGCATCATGGTGTCGGTCCGCACGCCGTCCTGATCGGTCCCCGCCAGAAGGAAGACATATTTCCCCGCCACGCGGCCGTTACTCTCGACTTTTGGCGGCCGCAGCGCCGTCAATGCCAGCGTCAGCAGCAGCGCCAGCAGCAGCGCCAGCGCCGCCAGCAGCACCACCAGCCCCTTCTGCAGGCCGGTCATGCGCCAGGCCCCTGCCGGGAGCCAGGCCCGCAGGCCGCGGCTGCGCGCGCGTTTGACCCGTGCCCCTGCCATCGTCAGCCGTTCGCTGTGCGGCGGCGTCTCCGGTTCCGGCTCAGGAGCCGGCGTCTGCTCTTCCTGGCCGGCCAGCTCGCGCCAGACCGACTCGGCGTCGCGCTCCGGTTCGCGTTTGCGCTTCATGTCAGTGCCTCCGTCAGCCACGCATGGGCCTGCAGCGTCTCGGGCGAGACGGCGGCGCCCTTTTCTCTCAGCCAGGCAATCGAGTCGCCCAGTGCCTGCAGCAGGCCGCGGTCCAGGTCGTCCCACACCGCGCGGCGCAGGCCCTCCACCTCGGGATAGCTGCGGCCTGGCTCGATCATGTCCGCCAGATAGAGGATCTTCTCCAGCCGGGTCATGTCCGGCCTGCCGGTGGTGTGCCAGCGCACCGCGCCGCATACCGCCGCGTTCTCGCCGAACACGTGCTGCGCCACCGCCGCGCCGGTCGCCGCATGCAGCAGCTGCGGCTGCATCTGCGTAAAATCAGCTTTGATCATACCATACTGCCGGCCCAATTGCAACTGGTGCGCCGTGGGCAGCGCCTTGGTCACGTCGTGCAGCAGCGCGGCGCGGGCCGCGTCCGTCTCGTCGCAGCCAAAGCGGCCGGCCAGCGCCACCGCCGTGTCGCGGCAGCCCAGCACATGCTGCACCCGGCGGGGATCCAGCAGGGCAAGGCACGCCGCCTCCAGCGCCGAAAGCGCCAGGCCGCGCAGCTGCGCCGGCTGGGTATACAGCCCCCTGCGCAGGATTTCCTCCAGCACCGGCGCGGGCAGCAGCGCCCCGGCGCAGCCAAAGGCCAGCATCCGCCGCACCTGGGTGGACGACAGCTCCAGCACCGGGTTATCCAGCAGCGTCACCCGCGCGTGCAGCTGCCGCTCCAGCCGCCGCTTCTGCTCTGCCATCGCCGCCGGCTCCGTGCGGGCCGAGCGGCTGACGCAGGCAATGTGCGCCAGGCGGCAGATTTCTTCCGCCTGAAACCACTCGTGCAGGCTGAGGAACATGTCCGTCCCCACCAGCAGCACCAGCTCGTCGGCCGGATATTGCCCGCGCAGCGCGCGCAGCGTGTCCACGGTGTAGCTGGGGCCGCTGCGGCGCAGCTCCATGTCGCTGACCTCGGCCCAGGGCAGCGCCTGCACCGCCAGGCGGGTCAGTGCCAGGCGGGTCGCGGCGTCCGGGCTGCCGGCGGGCAGCGCCTTGTGCGGCGGCACAGCAGCGGGAATCAGCAGCACCCGCTCCAGCCCCAGCGCCTGACGCGCGGCAGCCGCCGCCTGCACATGGCCCGCGTGCGGCGGGTTAAAGCTCCCGCCAAAGACACCGATGCGCCCCATGGCTCAGTCCCGGTTTTCCCGGGCGATGCGGCGCTCGATCGCCTGCTGAATCGCCTGCTCGCGGAAAAACTCGTTCCGGCGTTCGCGCTCGTCCTTGCGCGACTGGCGGCGGGCCTTGGCGCCCTCGCGCACCGGGTTCTTGCGGGGTTTGGCCTTGGCCTGCTCCGGCGCCTTTTTATACAGCACAAACACCGTGCCGATGGTCTGCACCGGCTCGGCCCCCAGGGCCTGGCACAGTGCGTCGCAGACCTCGCGGGCGGTCATGCCCGCCGATTCGAGCACCTTGCCCTTCACCAGCTCGCGGGCGGCCAGCGCCTCACGTACCTGGGCGACCACAGCCTCGGTCACGCCGCTTTTGCCAATGTGCAGAATGGTTTCGGCCGAGTTGGCCTGGCTCCGCAGAGCCGCGCGATCTTTACTGCTGAGCATGCAGCATCTCCTCCATCTTTGCAACAAATGCCTTCAGGGCCACGGCCCGATGGCTGATTTCATTTTTTCGTTCGGAGCTGAGCTGGGCAAAGGTCATGCCCTCGTCCGGGCACCAGAACACCGGGTCATAGCCGAATCCGCCCTCGCCCTGCTCCTGCCGCAGAATCTCGCCCGCATATTCGCCATAGGCCTCCACCCGCCGCCCGTCGGGAAAGCAGCAGCAGATGGCGCAGGCATAGTGGGCTGTGCGCTGGCCGTCGGGCACATCGGCCATGTTCTTCAGCAGCAGCCGGGTGCGGAAGGCATCGCTGGCCTCGTGGTCGCCGCCATAGCGGGCCGAATAGATCCCCGGCGCGCCGTCCAGCGCATCCACGGCCAGGCCCGAGTCGTCGGCCACGGCCGGCAGACCGGTGGCCTCCATCACGGCACAGGCCTTGAGATATGCGTTTTCGGCAAAGGTCGCGCCCGTCTCGTCCACGTCCAGGTCGCAGCCCAGCGCCTGCTGGGGCACGGCCTCGATCCCCACCCGGGCCAGAATCTGCGTCATCTCGCGAATTTTGTGCCCGTTGCGGGTTGCAAGCACCAGTTTCATGGCCCCCACCTCAGATCAGCGCCTGGACAAAGCTGTCCGCGTCGAAGGGCATCAGGTCGTCAATCTGCTCGCCCACGCCGATGAACTTCACCGGCACCTGCAGCTCGCGGGCCACGGCGATGACAATGCCACCCTTGGCTGTGCCGTCCAGCTTGGTCAGCACCAGACCGGTCACGCCGGCAATTTCCTTAAACTGCCGCGCCTGCTGCAGGCCGTTCTGTCCCGTGGTGCCGTCAAGCACCAGCAGCACCTCCTTGCGGGCCTCGGGCAGCTCGCGCTCGAGGATGCGGGCAATCTTGCCCAGCTCGTTCATCAGGTTCTGCTTGTTGTGCAGGCGGCCGGCCGTGTCACAGAGGATCACGTCGGAGCCGCGGCTGCGGGCGGCGGCAATGGCATCATAGACCACCGAGGCCGGGTCGGCCCCCTCGTCCTGGCGGACGATGTCCACCCCGGCGCGGCCCGCCCAGATCTCCAGCTGGTCGGCGGCGGCGGCGCGGAAGGTGTCGGCCGCGCAGAGCAGCACCCGCTTGCCCTGCCCCTGCAGCACATGAGCCAGCTTGCCGATGGTGGTGGTCTTGCCCACGCCGTTGACGCCGATCACCAGCACCACTGTGGGCCGGGTGTCGAGCCTCAGGGCCGTGTCGCCCACCTGCAGCATCCGGCAGAGAATCTCGCGCAGGGCGCCGCGGGCCTCTTCGGGCGTTTTCAGCCGGCGCTCGCGCACCAGCCCGCGCAGCTCGCTCACGGCCTCGGCCGCCAGCCCCGCGCCCAGGTCTGCCAGAATCAGGCCCTCCTCCAGCTCGTCATAAAAGTCATCGTCGATCTCCGACATGGAAAACACATTGCCAAGCGTGGCCTCCATGGCCTTTTTCGTCTTGGCAAGGCCGCTTTTCAGCTTATCCAGAAATCCCATGGTTCAAAATCCTTCTTTCCTGTGGATTTATTTCACATATTCTGCCTCGACCGCATCCAGATCCAGCGCCAGCAGCTTGGACACGCCCTGCTCCTGCATCGTCACGCCATAGAGCACGTCGGCCGCCTCCATGGTGCCGCGGCGGTGGGTGATGACGATAAACTGCGTCCGGTCGGACAGGGTGCGCAGATAGGCGGCATAGCGGGCCACGTTGCGGTCGTCCAGCGCCGCGTCGATCTCGTCAAGCAGGCAGAAGGGCGTGGGCCGCACCTGCAAAATGGCAAAATACAGCGCCGCGGCCACAAAGGCCTTTTCGCCGCCGGAGAGCAGCGTCAGCGTCTTCACCGCCTTGCCGGGGGGCTGCACCTGAATCTCGATGCCGCAGTCGAGCACGTTGTGCTCGTCCTCCAGCTTCAGGCTGGCGCGCCCGCCGCCGAACATCTCGACAAAGGTCTTCTGAAAGCTCTCGTTGATCTTCTGAAACTCCTCGCGGAAGATGGCGGTCATCTCGCCGGTGATGTCGCGGATCACGCCCAGCAGGTCGCGCCGGCCGCTTTCCACGTCGTCCCGCTGGCCGGTGAGATAGGTATAGCGCTCGTTCACCCGGGCATATTCGTCGATGGCGCCCAGGTTGGGCGTACCCAGGGCGCTGATTTTGCGCCGCAGCTCCTGAATCTGCTTCTGCAGCGCCGGAAGCGTCCCCTCTGCCGGCGTCAGGTTGCGGGCGGTGGTGCGGGTCAGCTCATAGTTGTCCCAGAGCTTGTCCACAATCTGCTTTTCCTCCAGGGCGGCGGCGGCCTTTTTCTGCTCCAGCCGCGCCGCTTCGCCCTGCAGGGCCAGCAGCTCCTTGTTTTTCTCCTGCGCCTTGCGGTCGGTGCCCGTGCGGCGGGCCTCGGTCCGCTGGCGCTCCTCGGTCTGGGCCGTCTGCTGCCGGCGCAGCTCGTCCAGCTGGGCCGACAGCTGATCCGCCTGCCCGCGGCAGGCGGCAATGCGTGCCTGCAGGTCGGCGTTCTCCGCCTCGTACTGGGCGATCCGCTGCGCCTTGCCGGCGCTGTCGCCGCTCATCTGCTCCATCAGTCCGGCCAATTGTCCGGCGCTCTCGGCGGCAGCCGTCTGCTCAGCCTCCAGCGCAGAGCGGTCCATTTGCAGCCGGGTCAGGCCGGCGCGCTGCGCCGCCTGGGCCCGGGTCTGCTCCTCCTGCCGGGTCAGCAGCGCCTGCTGCCGCTCGTGCAGGGCCGACAGCTCGTCCGTCAGGCTCTGCCGCTGGGCAGTCAGGCTGTCCATCAGCTCGCGCCCGCCCTCCATGCGCTCCTTCAGCGCGGCCAGCTCACGCTCCCCGGCGGCAATGCTGCTCTCGATGGCCTGGCAGATAGCCTCGTGCTGCCGCTGCTCGCCCTCCAGGCGCAGGATGGCGTCCTCCGCCCCGCGCAGCTCGCCCTGGGCCGTCTCCAGCTCAAAGCGCACCTTTGTCGCGGCGCTCTGCGCCTCGGTCAGCTGCTTCTGCAGCGTCTGCTGCCGCTGTTCCAGCGTGCCCTGCCGCTGCTTCAGCCGGTTCAGCTCGTTGGCGCGGCTGAGAATGCCCGCGCTGCGGGACACGCTGCCGCCGGTCATCGAGCCGCCGCTGTTGAGCACCTGCCCGTCCAGCGTGACAATGCGGAAGCGATAGCCATAGGCCTGGGCGATGGGCACCGCCCGGTCAAGGTCCTCGACAATGACAATGCGGCCCAGCAGGTTTTCGATAATCGGGCGATACTGCGCGTCATATTCCACCAGCGCAGAGGCCACGCCCACAAAGCCGGGGCGCTGCTCCAGCCCGCGCTCCTCCAGCCCGCGGCCGCGGATGGCGCTCATGGGCAGAAAGGTCGCGCGGCCGCCGTCGCGGCGCTTGAGCCAGTTGATGGCCGCCTTGCCGCTCTGCTCGCTGTCCACCACCACCGACTGCATCGACGCGCCCAGCGCCGTCTCGATGGCGATGGTATAGTCGTCGCGCACGCGGATCAGGTCGGCCACCGGGCCGTGGATACCGCCCAGGCCGCCGCGGTTCGCCTGCTGCATCACCAGCTTGACCGCCTTGTTATACCCCTCATAGTCCCGTTCCATCTCGCCCAGCAGGCCAATCCGCGCCCGCAGGGTGTCCAGCTCGACTCCGCCAGCCGTCACGCTCTGCTGCAGGCAGGCGGCCGCCTCGTCGCGGGCCTTCTGCCGCAGGGTATAGCCCGCAATCTGGTTGCGCACGGTCTGGGCCGTCTTCTTTGCCTCGTCCAGACGTGCCTGGCAGTCGGCAGCGGCCTGCCCGGCCTCAGCCCGGCGGGCCATGGCCTCGCTCCGGTCGCGGCGGACGGTCTCCTCGCGGTCCAGCACCTCCTGCTCGGAGGCAGAGCGGGCCGACAGCGTCTGCTGCACCTGCCCCAGCGTCTCCTGCCGGGCGGCAATCTGCGCGGCCAGCTCGCTGAGCTGAGCCGACAGCGCGTCCTGCGCCTGCTGCTGGCTGCGCTGTTCCTGCTCGGCCTGCTCAATCTGCCCGGCCAGCACGTCCATCTGCGCAGCGATTTCCTCCAGCCGCGCCCGGCGGGCGGCAATCTGCTGCTCCAGCTGACCGGCGCGCTCGGTCTCGCTCTCCAGCTCCTGCCGCGCCCGCTCCATGCTGGCCAGGTTGCCGTCCAGCGTGGCCTGCAGCACGTCGCCGTCGCTGCTGCTGCGCATCCGGTCGGCCTCCAGTGCAGCGGCGCGCTGGCGCAGCTGCTCCAGCGCGGCGTCCTGCTGCCGCAGCTCCCCGGTCAGCTCCTCCGCACGGCGGTAGAGGCTCTCCAGTTCTTCCTGCCCCTGCTGCAGCACAAAGGCCGCGGAGCGATAGTCCTCGTCCGCCTTCTGCGCCGTCTGGGCCAGGGTGTCCAGCTGGGCCAGCCAGACCGTCACCTCGCTGCTGCGCAGCTGCTCGCGCAGACCCAGATAGCGCCGGGCCGTCTCCGCCTGCTTTCTCAGCGGCTCGACCTGCAGCTCCAGCTCGGCAATCTTGTCGTTGACGCGCAGCAGGTTCTGCTCAGTGGCCTCCAGCTTGCGCTCGGCCTCGGTCTTGCGGTAGCGGTATTTGCTGATGCCCGCCGCCTCCTCAAAGATCTCGCGGCGGTCGGTGGACTTCTGCGACAGGATCTCGTCGATGCGGCCCTGACCGATGTTGCTGTAGCCCTCGCGGCCCAGGCCGGTGTCCATGAACAGCTCGTTGATGTCGCGCAGGCGGGCGCTCTGGCGGTTGATAAAGTATTCGCTCTCGCCGCTGCGGTAATAGCGGCGGGTGATCATCACCTCGGCCGTGTCCACCGGCAGCTCGCTGGCGCTGTTGTCCAGCACCAGCGACACCTCGGCAAAGCCCAGCTGCGGGCGCTTCTGCGTGCCGCCGAAGATGACGTCCTCCATCTTGGTTCCGCGCAGGCTCTTGGACGACTGCTCGCCCAGCACCCAGCGCACCGCGTCGGAGATATTTGATTTGCCGCTGCCATTCGGCCCGACAATGGCCGTGATGTCCTTGTCAAAGGTCAGCGTTGTCTTATCCGGAAAGGACTTGAAGCCCTGAATCTCCAACGCACGAAAATACACGCTTTCACCCCATAATACAATAATCGATTCAGCTTACTATACCAGCCGCGGGCTGCGTTTGCAAGCAAATCTCCCACTCTCCCAGCGGCTGCGGGACGATTTTCAGCGTTTTGATGGAAAACTCGCCCTGCAGCGCCAGCAAATTGGCGCGATGCTGCCCCGTCATGCGCGACACATTGCGCGGCGCCACAGCCAGCGTCACCCGGCCGCTGCCCCGCAGCGGCTCCAGCAGCGGCCGCGCCCGGCGCAGGAACATGCGCCCCAGCACCAGCTCGCCAAAGGCCGGGTGATAGGGCCCGGCCAGCACCGCGGCCTCCAGCGCCGGGCCGGGATTCAGCCCCACCCGCAGCACCGGGATCTCCGCCGCGCGGAACTGCTCCCACAGGGCGGCGCAGAGCGTCACGGCTCCGTCCAGGCTCTGGGGCTGATAGTCCCCCCGGCGCCAGCGCGCCGCCAGCGGCGTGTGCTCCACCACCACGGTGGGATAGATCCGCACGCCCTCCGGCCGCAGGTCCGCCAGCGCCCGGGCCGTGGCCAGCGCGCCTTCGTCGCTGTCGCTGGGCAGGCCGGTCATCATCTGCGTCACCACCCGGATGCCCGCCGCGTGCAGCATCGCTGCGGCACGGCGGCTGTCCGCCGCCGTGTGCCCGCGCCCGGCGGCGCGCAGCACCGCCTCGTCCATGCTCTGGCAGCCCAGCTCCACCGTGCCCACGCCATAGCGCCGCAGGCGGTCGATCACCGCCGGATCGATGGCATCGGGGCGGGTGCTGCACCGCAGCGCTCCCAGCCGTCCGTCGGCCAGAAAGGGCTGCGCCGCCGCCAGCAGCGCCTCCTGCGCCGCCGGGTCAATGGCGGTAAAGCTCCCGCCATAGAAGGCAAGCTCCGCCCCCGGGCCGCTGCGGCGCAGGGCCTGCTCCACCGCCGCAGCTGCCTGCCGGGGCGTGACCGGCTCCGCCGCGCCGGAAATACTGCGCTGGTCGCAGAACACGCACTGGTGCGGGCAGCCCGCGTGGGGCACAAACAGAGGGATAATGCGGCGGCGCGCCATGGCGGCCACGCTCCTTTCCATTCTTGCTGTCATAACGTTTAATTATACCATATATCTGCCCACGGCGCAACGGGGCCGCGGGACCGCCGGCAGAATTGACCGGGCGCGGGGCCGGTGACGATGTTCCTGCCTGATCATGCCAGTGCGCCTCGGGCCCGGGACAGGGACAACGCGCCAAGGCCCTGAGCACCCATTTAAAAAGCAAGCCGCGCCGCCGCCCGGAATTCCGGGCGGCGGCGCGGCGTATCGATTCAGTTTTCGCGGCTCAGTTCATCAGGCTGCACACCAGCGTGGTATAGGCCGAGGGATCCTCCAGCGGCAGACCCGCAATCAGCAGGGCCTGATCGTAGAGCAACTCGGCATACTTGATGGCCTTGTCCGGCTCCTTGGCCATGGCCACCTGCAGGGCGGCAAACACGTCGTGGTTGGGGTTCAGCTCCAGAATCCGGCCCGCCTTGGGGGCGTTTTCCGGCTGGACACGGGCAAAGTATTTCTCCATCTCAAAGCTCAGGCTGCCGTCGGGCACCAGGCTGACGGCACAGTCACCCAGATTTTTGCCCAGGCGCACCTCCTTGACCCGGTCGCCCAGCTGCGCTTTGACAAACTCCAGCACCGGCTTGCACTTTTCGGCGGTCTCCTCCAGCGCCTTGTCCTCGTCGGCGGTGTTCAGGCCCAGATCCTCGGCCGTAATCGAGCGGAAGGGCTTGTCCTGATGGTTTTGCAGAATCTGCACCACAAACTCGTCCACCTCGTCGGTGAGCATCAGCACGTCATAGCCCCTGTCGCGCACCTGGCGGCACTGTGGCAGCTGGGCCAGATGGGCGCGGTTCTCGCCAGTGGCATAGTAGATATACTTCTGCTCCTCGCCCATGGCAGCGACATATTCGTTCAGCGTGATATACTTGTTCTCTTTGGCCGACCAGAAGATCATCAGGTCGCGCAGCGTCTCCTTGTTGGCGCCAAAGTCGCCGGCCAGACCATATTTCAGCTGCAGGCCGAAGGCCGACCAGAAGGTTTCGTACTTTTCGCGGTCGTTTTCCAGCAGCTTGAGTAGCTCGGCGCGGATGCGCTTCTGCAAATTGGCGGCAATCAGCTTGAGGCTGCGGGTGTGCTGCAGCATCTCACGGGAGATGTTCAGGCTCAGGTCCTGGGTGTCCACCACGCCGCGGACAAAGCGGAAATAGTCCGGCAGCAGGTCACCGCAGTGCTCCATAATCATCACGCCGGAGGAATACAGCTGCAGGCCGCCCTGATAGTCCTTGGTATAGTAGTCATAGGGCGCCTTGGCCGGGACAAACAGCAGCGCGTGGAAGCTGACCGCGCCCTCGGCCGCCAGGTGGAGCGTCAGCACCGGCTTTTCAAAATCGTAGAACTTCTCCTGATAGAACCGGTCATATTCCTCCTGGGTCACCTCGTTCTTGGGGCGCTGCCACAGCGGCACCATGGAGTTGAGCGTGTCCAGCTGCTGATATTCCTCGGTGGTCTTCTTCTCCTTGTCCTCGGGGTCCTCCACCTCGCGGGTGCGGGTAACCTCCATCTGGATGGGATAGCGGATATAGTCCGAATATTTGCGCACCAGATTGCGGAGGGTGTATTCCTCCAGATAGTCGCTGTATTTTTCGTCCTCGCTGTCGTCCTTCAGGTGCAGGATCACGTCGGTGCCGGCGGCGTCGCGCTCGCAGGGGGTAATCTCATAGCCATCGGCCCCGTCACTCTGCCAGAGGTTGGCCCCCTCCTCGCCGTATTTGCGGGAGAGGACGCTGACGTTGTCCGCCACCATAAAGGCCGCATAAAAGCCCACGCCGAACTGGCCGATGATGTCCACCTCGCTCTGCTCGCCCAGTTCCTTTTTGAACTGCAGGCTGCCGGAGCGGGCGATGGTGCCCAGATTCTGCTCCATCTCCCCGGCGGTCATGCCGATGCCGTTGTCCGATACGGTCAGAGTGCGGTGCTCTTTGTCCACACGCAGCGTGATGGCAAAGTCCTCGCGGCTGAGGCCCACCTGATCGTCGGTCAGGGCGCGGTAGGCCAGCTTGTCAATGGCGTCGGAGGCGTTGGAGATCAGCTCGCGCAGGAAAATCTCCTTATGGGTATAGATTGAGTTGATCATGAGATCCAACAGGCGCTGCGACTCGGCCTGAAACTGTTTTTTTGCCATATGGCTCACATCCTCAGTAAAAAATCAT
>CACXCV010000067.1 GCA_902766215.1 Oscillospiraceae bacterium | reverse complement strand
GCCGGCTTCCGCGCCGAGGACGACGGCAAGCTGTATTCCATCCTCCCGCCGCGCTATGTGCCGCAGACGATCCGCCTGATTCCCTATTACACCTGGGCCAACCGCGGCCCGTCGCAGATGCGCGTCTGGCTGCCCCTGCGCTGAGTTCATAAAAAACACAGCCCCCGGACATGGAAAACCGTGTCCGGGGGCTGCCTGTGCTTATTGCGCGGCCATTTGCTGTGCCCAACGATAGAGCACCGTGACCAGCTGCTCGCGGGTGAGATAATCCCCCCACAGATAGTCGGGCGGATTGCCGCCGCTGCCGCGGATCAGGCCGGTCTCCACTGCCCAGCGGCGGGCCTGCTCGCTGTAGGCATGGGCCGGCGCGCCGGCGCCCGTCTCCGCTGCCGAATCAGCAAACCGGCTCAGATCCACCGGGCCGGAGATGCCGGGAACGCGCCCCTCCCAGCTGTACTGCCAGCCGTCGCAGGCCGCATCCGGCTGGCGTCCCAGCCGTGCCAGCCAGATGCAGGCGCCGGCGGCGCGGATGGCTTCGCCATCCAGCCGGGTGCGGAACCAGTTGTCGCTGCAATACAGCCCGACCCGGTGGCCCAGCGCCTGCATCCGCCGCAGAAACGTCAGAGCATACTGCGTCCGCTGGGCGGGGGAGAGCCGGTCAGCCCGGCCGGAGCCGTTGGGCTGGCCGTATTCGCTGTCGAGAAACACCGGCAGCGCCAGCTGCGTTCCGGCCAGCTGCCGGTGGACAAAGTCCGCCTCGGCCAGGGCCTCGGCGTCGGAGACGGCCTGCGTCAGCCAGTATACGCCTGTGGGAACGCCGGCCGCCATACAGCCGGCCAGATTTTCGGCAAAGCGGGCGTCGGTATTCAGACTGCCGGCACTGCCATAGCCGCGATAGCCCAGGCGGAGAATCGCGCCGTCGGCCCCTTCGCCGACCCTGGCCCAGTCGATGGCCCCGTTGAATTCCGAAACGTCAAGAATGGTCATCCTGTCCCTCCTTTCTTTTCCGTTGCATTGATACAGAATATGCATGGCTGCCCAAGGCAATGTTTGAAACCTGACGTGGAATATGCTATAGTAAAACAAAATCAGACCGGACAAAAGAGGAGAACCCTGTATGAGAATGCGCAAGCTGAAAAATCTGGAGCCGCGGCAGGCCCGCTGCGGCGACCTGTGGATCACCGAGCCGGAGACCATGGCGGGCCGCTGGCACAGCCTGATGCCCGAGGCCGGGCAGCTTTGGCTGGAGATTGGCTGCGGCAAGGGCAAGTTTACCGCCGAAACGGCTCTGGCGCATCCCGAGGCGCTGCTGCTGGGCATGGAGCGGGTACCCGAGGCCCATGTGATGGCCATGGAACGGGCCAGGGAGCTGGGCGTGACCAATGCGCGCTATCTCATCCAGGACGCCGAGTGGCTTGACCGCTGCTTTGCCCCCGGCGAGCTGGACCGGATCTACCTCAACTTCTGCGACCCCTGGCCGGCCACGCGCCATGCCCGCCGCCGCCTGACCCACCGCGACTTTCTCGAGCGGTACGCCCGGGCACTTAAGCCTGGCGGACGTATCCATTTCAAGACAGATAATACAGACTTGTTTGAATTTTCCATCAACGAGCTGGAGATGACTGGCTGGAAGCTATATGATGTGACCCGTGACCTGCATCACGACGGCCCGGTGGGCATCATGACCGGCTATGAAGAAAAGTTTCACGCCCAGGGCGTCCCCATCTGCCGCCTGGAAGCGGCCTACGAGGGATAAGCTTACTGTATCTGTTCCCAGCCGATGGGATATTCGGCGGGGGACCACACGTTGCCGTCAATCAGGCTGCGCCAGCAGCCGCCGTTAAAGCGAACCACGTCGCCCACCTGATAGGCATCGGCTGCCCCCAGCGGCCTGACCCAGTCGGGGATGCCGTCTTCGCCGACGCCGATGGCCCGATACAGGCTGACCGCCTGATCCGGCAGCCAGTCTGCCTGCGCCGTGTGCGCTGTCAGCACCCGATAGAGCTGGCAGTCGCCCACGGCGTTTCTGCCATGCTGCACGATGTCGCCCACGGCATAGGCTGTGCCGGCGGCCCAGGCGGGATAGACGCTGGCCACGGAGAGAATCTCTGTCTCGTCGGTCAGGCTGCGCAGCGTCAGCTGCACGGCCCGGCGCAGCGCCAGCGCAGCGGCTTCGCCGGCAGAGCCGCCCAGCGCGGCGGCCAGCGATCGCTCGGCTGTGGTCTGGCTGACCCGGAAGCAGCCCGGGGCGGTTTCGATAAACTGCATGTTCCTTCCTCCTTATCCCAGTAGCAGGGCCCAGTCATAGACGCGGATGCAGTGATCCTGCGGAATGTGGAATTCCAGCTTGACCTGCAGCGTGTTTTCAAAGGCCCCGTCCAGCGAAAAGGCATACTCCCGCACGGCCGGATTGGCGGTGCTGCCCTCGCTGCCATAGTAATTGCCGTTCTT
>CACXCV010000066.1 GCA_902766215.1 Oscillospiraceae bacterium | reverse complement strand
GCTGGTTGACATGACCCGTGCCTGCGGCGTCAATCTGGTCAACCTCTACGGCCACTTCAACTTTGACATTGAAGCTTCGCTGGAGACAGCCAAAGCCCAGGTCAAGTTCCTGGCCGACGTCGGCGGCAAGTGGTACAACTGCCAGAACGGCGGCTTCGGCGACAACGGCCCTTCCGAGCGGCCCACCAACCCCGAGATGATCGACAAAATGTGCGAGATCACCAACCGTCTAGGCGAATATGCCAAGGATCTGGGTGTGACGGTCTGCTTCCATCCCCATTATGGCACCTGCGTGTTCTCGCAGTCCGACATTGACTACTTTGCCGCACACACCAATCCCGAATATGTCAGCTTCTGCATCGACACGGCCCACACCACCCTGGCCGGCATGGATCCCGCAGCCTTGGTCCGCCAGTATGGCAGCCGCCTGGCCTTTATGCACCTGAAGGACGTGGATACCTATACGCTGAGCAAGACCGAAGGCCCTGCCAAAATGGGCACCTTCCGGGCCCTGGGCCATGGTACCGTCAACTTCCCGGCTGTGAAAGCGGCTCTGGAAGAGGTGGGCTATGACGGCGTGCTGTGCGTCGAACTGGACCGGCCAGAGGTCTGCAACTTCCACTCGGCCGAGGTTTCGCGCATCTACATCCGCGACGTGCTGGGTCTGTAAAAACATTTGCCAATGCGCTGGGGCCGCCAGCCCCAGCGCCCTGATTGAGGGACGCTATGAAACGAACAAGGATTGCCTTTGTCGGCGTGGGCAACATCTCCGGCATCTATCTCAAAAACCTGACCACTACCTTTGCCCGGGAAATCGAAATCGCAGGTGTCTGCGACCTGATCCCTGAGCGAGCACAGAAAGCCGCCGACGAATATGGCGTGTCTATCTATCCCCGCTATGAGGATATTCTGGCCGATGACAGCGTGGAAATCATTCTCAACATTACCCGCCCCAACGAGCACTATGCCATCACCCTGGCCGGCCTCAAGGCCGGTAAGCATGTCTATTCCGAAAAGCCGCTTGCCACCGATTTTGAGCAGGGCAAGGAGCTGGTGGCTTATGCCAAAGCCCACGGCCTGATGCTGGGCGGCGCCCCCGACACCTTTATGGGCGGCGGCATCCAGACCTGCCGCAAGCTGATCGACGACGGCTATATTGGTCAGCCGGTCTACGCTAACGCCGTGCTTCTGGGCTGCGGTCACGAAGTCTGGCATCCCGACCCGGAGTTCTATTATGAATACGGCGGCGGCCCCATGCTGGACATGGGTCCCTATTATGTCACTGCGCTGGTCAACCTGCTTGGTCCGGCTGTATCCGTGATGGGCCGGTCGAAGATCAGCTACCCCCAGCGCACCATCACCAGCCAGCCCAAGTTCGGCAAGGTGATCGATGTAGAGGTGCCCACCCATTATAATGGCATCATCGACTTTGCCAACGGCTGCACCGGCTCGATTGTCACCTCCTTCGATGTTCAGTATGGGCGCAAAGGCCGGTATATTGAAATTCTTGGCTCGGAGGGTACGCTGCGCGTGCCGGACCCCAACGACTTTGGCGGCAAAATTGGTCTGCTGCGTGCCGGTGAGACGGAGTTTTGTGAGATTCCCATTGTTCGCCCCTACACCGAGAATTCCCGTGGTCTGGGCCTGGCCGACATGGCACACGCCCTGCGCACCGGGCGGCGGCACCGTGCCAACTGCGACCAGACCTGCCATGTGCTTGAGATCATGACCGGGTTTGACAAGAGCTCGCGGGAAAACCGCACCGTCCAGCTGGAAACTGCCTTTACGCGCAGCGCACCGATGAAATACACCATGCTGCCTGGTATTCTGGATGACTAGACGCATTCCAAACAGAATCAAACAGCCACAAACCGAGACGGGGCAATATGCCCCGTCTCTTTTCTGATCAGAACCTGTCGAAGACCTGCTGCATAGATTGGATCGGAGCCTCACTCCAATTATCCATTCTGTTAAGGAGGTTTTTCTATTGGAGCAGAATCATCTCTGGCCCAATCAAAACCAGCGGCACACACAGCCTCCGCTTGTCTCCGGTTCGGAGCCGCGGCGGAATCGAACCGGCGTTGTCTTTTCCTGCAGCGGCAGGCAGGGGCAAACCACACCCCGGTCCGGTATGACCGTGCAGCGCGCCGGGACAGAGTCCTGCCGGATTGACGCAACGGGCATTCTGCCGGACTGCGCGCCGCTGGCAAACCCTTATGTTCCCTTCCAGCGCACCAACTCACAGCGCTACCCCACGCAGCGTGCGCTGTCCCGTGGAACCCTGTATCCCGGGCTGGACCTGCCGCTGTATGGCATGGTCAATTCCGACATGAAAAAAACGCCGATGACCCAGCTGATGGCTCTGGAGTTTGCCGTCATTGAGCTGGGAATGTACCTGGACACGCACCCCGACGACCGCGAAGCCGCTGCGCTCTTCCGCGATTATGCCCAGCAGGCTGCCGAGGCCCGAGCCGCCTATGAGGCAAAGCACGGCCCGCTGCGCCTGGGCAGCGCCGGCGCCGGCGGCAGCTGGGACTGGATCTGCGATCCATGGCCCTGGGATTTCTGTCAGGAGGGTTGAGTCATGTTTGTATATGAGAAAAAGTTGGAATATCCCATTCGCATCCGCAATACCAACCCAAAACTGGCCGCAATGATTATCAGTCAATACGGTGGATCCGACGGCGAGCTCGGCGCTTCGCTGAGCTATTTGTCCCAGCGGTTCTCCATGCCCTATCCCGAGCTGAAAGGTCTGCTGACCGACATCGGAACCGAGGAATTGGGGCATCTGGAGATGGTCGGCACCATCGTGCATCAGCTGACCCGCTGCATCAACGAAGCCGATCTGCACACCGGCCCGTTCGGGCCCTATTTTGTTGATCATGCCGCCGGTGTCTATCCCACTGCAGCCTCCGGCTGGCCATATAACGCCGCCTCTATGGCAGTAAAAGGCGATCCCATGGCCGATCTGTGCGAGGACTTGGCAGCAGATGCTGCGATCATATCAGGACAACACAAAAAAGCACGGCTCAATTCAGTTGAATTGAGCCGTGCTTTTTTGCAGTCAGTTTGTCAACGCCGTATAGATATCCTTCCCTGGCTCTAGCTGAGAACAGTCTCTTGCCGAGCATTCACGTTGCCTTTCTGCGTTTCAATCCCCTCTCAGCTATAAGGGCGTCCAACGCGTGCTTCTGCCCCACCGGATACCTGCATATCTTTAAAACCAAGGGGGGCATTGCATGATGAAAGACTTTGTCTGCAAAAACTGCTTTAAAAGCGGCAAGGACAGCACTACCGTCCAGGACTACACCAGTGTTTGGATCAAACTGATCAATCAGCTGGAACACTCCAGAGCAATCCTCTCTGGCGCCAGATAACGGAAGCATCGGTACAAATACGCAAACCCCGGCTTTCATCGCGCCCAGGCTGTGATGGCAGCGGGGCTTTTTTGTTCTGCGCAAACGGAGGGGAGGCCGCACGCATGGAGAAGGTCGCACTTTATTGCCGTCTGTCCGAGGAAGACCGCAACAAGAAAAACGAAACGGATGACAGCAACAGCATTCAAAATCAAAAAGCCCTGCTGCTGGAATATACCGCCCTGCAAGGCTGGGAAGTATATCGCATTTACAGCGACGATAATTACACCGGCTCTGATCGGAACCGCCCGGAGTTTAATCGCCTGCTGGACGACGCCAAGGCCCGCAAGTTTCATATCATCCTCTGCAAGAGCCAGTCCCGCTTTACCCGCGAGCTGGAGCTGGTTGAAAAGTATATCAACGGACTTTTCCCCATCTGGGGTATTCGATTTATCAGCCTGGTGGACAACGCCGACACGGCCAACAAGGGCAACAAAAAATCCCGCCAGATCAACGGTCTGGTCAATGAATGGTATCTGGAGGATATGTCTGAAAATATCCGCGCCGTGCTGACCAACCGCCGGAAAAACGGCTTTCATATCGGAGCCTTTGCGCTCTATGGCTACAAGAAAGACCCGGAGCAAAAAGGTCACCTTATTATCGACGAAGAGGCCGCTGCCATCGTGCGGGAGGTATTTACTCTGTTTTCACAGGGATATGGAAAGACCGCCATTGCCCGGATGCTCAATGAACGCGGTGTGCCGAATCCCACGGAATATAAGCGTTTGCACGGTCTGCGATATCAGCAGCCAGAGCGCAGGAACAGCACGCTCTGGAAGTACTTTGCAATCTCCGACATGCTGACCAATGAAATCTACATAGGCAATATGGTGCAGGGCAAGTACGGCAGCGTTTCCTATAAAACCAAGCAAAACAAGCCTCGGCCCAGAAGCGAATGGTATCGCGTAGAGGGAACCCACGAGGCCATCATCGACCGCGCATTGTGGGACCGGGTACAGGCGCTCATTACCTCGCGCGCAAAGCCTTTTGCCGTTGGAACGATCGGTTTGTTTGCGCGAAAGGTACGCTGCGCCCACTGCGGCTATACAATGCGTTCATTGAAAAGCCGCGGAAAGCACTACCTGCAATGCTCCAACCGTCACGTGGCAAAGGAAGCCTGTATTGGGTCTTTCATCGCGGTCGATCAACTGGAGAAAGCAGTGATTCAGGAACTGAATACTCTCTCTCAGCGCTATCTGGATCTGGATGAGCTGGAACGAAGCGTCACGTTTGAGCAAGACCTTGCGCAGCAAAAGGCAAGCTGGCGGAAAACCAGGGCAAAGCTCCAAAAGCAGCTGGAGGATAACCGCAATTATTTGCGCGCGCTCTATCTGGACAAAATAAAGGGCCTTGTCAGTGAACAGGATT
>CACXCV010000065.1 GCA_902766215.1 Oscillospiraceae bacterium | reverse complement strand
GAAGACCTTGGTGCCCTTGCTGTCCTCGGTGCCATAGGCCGCATAGGCAGCGGCGCCGTGGTTAATAATCCAGGGCACGTTGGCATAGGTTTCCACGTTGTTGAGGATGGTGGGCTTGCCGAACAGGCCCTTCACCGCGGGATACGGCGGGCGGTTGCGCGGCTCGCCGCGCTTGCCCTCGATGGACACCATCAGAGCCGTCTCCTCGCCGCAGACAAACGCGCCGGAGCCCAGGCGGATGCCGATGTCAAAGTCGAAGCCGGTGCCGAAGATATCCTTGCCCAGGAAGCCGTACTCACGGCTCTGCTTCAGGGCGATCTCCAGGCGCTGCACCGCGATGGGATACTCTGCGCGGACATAGATATAGCCCTGATGGGCGCCGATGGCATAGCCGGCGATGGTCATGGCCTCCAGCACGGAGTGGGGGTCGCCCTCCAGGATGGAGCGGTCCATAAAGGCGCCGGGGTCGCCCTCGTCGGCGTTGCAGCAGGCATACTTGATCTCGTTGACGCTGTTGGCGGCAAACTGCCACTTGCGCCCGGTGGGGAAGCCTGCGCCGCCGCGGCCGCGCAGGCCGGAGGCGGAGATTTCGTCGATGACCTGCTGCGGGGTCATCTCAGTCAGAACCTTGGCCAGGGCCTCATAGCCGTCGTGGCCGATGTACTCGTCAATGTTCTCGGGGTTGATGCGGCCGCAGTTGCGCAGCGCGATACGGACCTGAGAACGATAGAAGTCGGTGTCGGTAAAGTTGCTGATCTGCTGGCTCTTCTCGTCGTCCTCGGTGAAGAGCAGGCGCTGGACAATGCGGCCCTTCAGCAGGTGCTCGGTGACGATCTCTTCCACGTCGCCGACGGAAACATGCGAATAAAACGCACCCTCGGGGTAAATCACCACGATGGGGCCCTTGGCGCAGAGGCCAAAGCAGCCGGTTTTTACAATCTGAACCTCGTCAGCCAGGCCGTGAGCAGCCAGCTGGCGCTCGAACTCTGCCATGATCTCGGGGCTCTTAGAGGAGGTACAACCCGTACCGGCGCAGCACAGAACGTGCGCTCTTACCATTGCCATGTTTCTATTTCCTCCTTATTCCGCCGCACCGATGGTGTATTCCTTCACCACCTGCTTGTTGACCAGGTGGCTGGCCACAATGGTGGGAACCATCTCGGCGGTCAGCTTGACATACGTAACCTTCTCCTCGCCGGGCATCATCACTTCGACCATCGGCTCGAGACGGCAGACACCCAGGCAGCCGGTCTGGGTCACAGTGACGTTCTTCAGGCCGCGCTTGTTAATCTCCTCGACAAAGGCATTGAGCACCGGGCGCGCACCGGCGGCGATGCCGCAGGTCGCCATGCCAACCACAACGCGGATCGAGCCGTCTTCCGAATCGCGCACATTCATCTTGGCCTGCATCTGGTCGCGCAGGGCTTTGAGTTCAGCAATCGATTTCATTGTTTAAGCTCCCTTCCTTATGCGTACTTTGCCAGGATATCCTCGACCATGTCCGGGGTCACGCGGCCGTAGACATCGTCGTCAATGATCATAACCGGGGCCAGGCCGCAGGCGCCGACGCAGCGGCTGGCATCCAGAGAAAATCTGCCGTCCGTTGTAATGGAGCCGGTGGCGAGGCCAAGCTTTTCCTCCAGCTTGTCCAGGATCTGCTGTGACCCCTTGACATAGCAGGCAGTGCCAAGACATACGTTGATCTTGTGCTCGCCCTTCGGGTTGAGGTTGTACAGGGAATAGAAGGTCGAAATGCCGTACACCTCTTCCAGCGGGACGCCAAGACCCTCGGCGATCATGATCTGCACCTCTTCGGGCAGATAGCCATAGATCTCCTGCGCCTTCTGCATCACGGGCATCGTGCCGCCGGCCATATCCTTATGCTCGGCGATGACAGCCTTCAGCTGGGCCTCCTGCTCCGCCGTGCCCTGAAAGGGAATAAGCGTCTTTTTGTTGGCCATTTTGGTTGTTTCCTCCTTCGTTGAGATGTGAAATCGTCCAATTCAAAGCAAAGTTCTGTGCTTCGAACTCACATTCGCATTTTATTATATCATACATATCGATAAATGAACATTCTTTTTTTTGCGGATTAAAACGTCGAATCCCACAAGATTGGTCGTGTGGATTTGTGGATTTTTTATACTCCTCCGCCGCACTCGCGCATCCCCTCCCGAATCTGCTCGGCGATAAAGGCCAGGACTTCCGGTTCGCCCAGGCTCAGACCCTCCAGCACCGCGCGGTATTCCCGCGTGTCGATGGTAAAGCCATGGTCATCCACCGCATAGGTCAGCACGAAGTCCACCTCCGGGTTTGGCTGCAGCAGCGTGCAGAAGCTGGCCGCCAGGTCGCCCATGGGCATCCGGTCGATGTGCCGCAGGCCGAACACGGCCCGCACCGCCGTCCCCTCGCCGGGGCGGCTGTCGATGGCAAAGCTGCCGCCGGTCATCTCCGCCGCCATTTTGAAAAACGGCACGCCCAGCCCCACCTTGCGGGTGGTGCGGGTGGTATAAAACGGGTCGGTCACCCGGCGCACCGTCTGCTCGTCCATACCACAGCCATTGTCCGTGATGGAAATCTTCAGCTGGTCGGCCGCCGTGTCGGCCGTTACACCGATCTGGATCAGCGTGGCCCCCGCCGTCACCGAGTTTTTGGCCACATCCAGGATATTCAGCGACAATTCAGGCATCATGCTGGCGTGTCTCCTTTCAGCCGGTGCAGCCCGGCCTGTTACCAGTATAGCAAGTCCAAAATAAAAAAGCAATTATTTCTGTGCATTTGTTCAAAATGGCATTGCACCGATATTCAATTTCGTGTAAAATGATGATAAGCCAAGCCCGGACACACGGTCCGCGGCGCCACATGCAACACTTTGGGGAGGAACACCACATGAAAATCCGCGATATTGTCACCCTGCTCGACGCAAAAGTATTCTGCTGCGAGGATCGGCTGGATACCGAGGTACACGCCGGCTGCGGCTGCGACATGATGAGCGACGTGCTGGCCTATGTCAAGGATCAGGCCGTGCTGCTGACCGGGCTGGTCAACCCCCAGTCGATCCGCACAGCGGAGATGATGGACATTGTCTGCATTGTGCTGGTGCGCGGCAAGGAGCCGACGCCCGCCATGATCGAGCTGGCCACCGAGCGCCATCTGCCCCTGCTGGGAACGCAAAAGCGCATGTTCTCCGCCTGCGGCATTCTCTACAGCGCCGGCCTGCTGCAGGAGGGGGATCAGAGCTGATGGACTCGCTGGAGCTGACCTATCAGGTGCCGGGGGACGACTTTTCCCGCGCGGGCGAGGCCTCCAGCGCCGTCAAGCGCACGCTGAAAACGCTAGGCTTTCCACCCGATCTGATCCGCCGCATTGCCATCGCCATGTATGAAGCCGAGATCAACATGGTCATCCACGCCGACGGCGGTGTGGTCACGGCGCGCATCTCGCCCGAGCTGGTTGAGGTCTCGTTTGCCGACGTCGGCCCGGGCATCCCGGACATTGACCTGGCCATGCAGGAGGGCTATTCCACCGCCTCTGAGCAGGTGCGCGACCTGGGCTTCGGCGCGGGCATGGGCCTGCCCAACATGAAAAAATACGCAGACGACATGACAATCACCACCACCGTAGGTGTTGGCACCACCGTATTGCTGCAATTCCAGATAGCCTGACCCGTCCTGTCTGTCTGCTGGAAAGGAAACGCGACTTTGGACAAGACATTACATCCAGTGACCCTGGACCGCGATCTGTGTACCGGCTGCACAACCTGCGTCAAGCGATGTCCAACCGAAGCAATCCGCGTGCGCAACAAGCATGCGATCATCCTTCACGACCGATGCATCGTTTGCAGCGAGTGCATTCGCCTGTGCCCCGCCCATGCAAAAAAGGCGCAGGTAGACAAGCTGGCCGACGCGCTGGCGGCGCACCCATACACCGTCGCGCTGGTCCCGCCGGTTCTCTATGCCCAGTTTTCCGGCCTGCGCGACCGGAACATTGCCCTCACGGCGCTGCTGCAACTGGGCTTTCACGCCGTGTTCGAGGTGGCCGAGGCCGCCGAGGCCATCTCTGCCGCCACGCAGGAGGCCTATCAGAGCGGCGCGCTGGACACGCCACTGATCTCCTCGTCCTGCCCCACTGTGCGGCGGATCATCCGCGCGCGCTTCCCCTCGCTGCTGTCCTCGCTGCTGCCGTTCCACTCCCCCATGGAGCTGGCTGCCCGCGCAGCACGCCAGCGTGCCGCCGAAGCAACCGGCCTGCCGCCCGGGGATATCGGCTGTGTCTATCTTTCCCCCTGCCCGGCGGCGGCCGCCGAGATGTGCGACCCGCTCTGCTGCGACAGCAGCGCGGTCAGCGCCGTGGTTTCCATCGCCGAGCTGTATCCCCGCCTGCTGACCCAGATCAAAAAGGTGACCCAGCCGCAGATTCTGGCCACGGCCAGCCCCCGGGGCATCGGCTGGGGCGTCAGCGGCGGCGAATCCCGCGCCAGCTTTGAGCACGTGGCGTATCTGGCTGGCGACGGCATGGAAAACATTCTGCAAACGCTGGAAAACGTGGAAAATCAACAGTTTTCAACTGTGAAATTTTATGAGTTCTCCCCCTGTACCGCAGGCTGTGCCGGTGGCGCGCTGACAGTGGAAAACCCGTTTATCGCCCGCACCCGGCTCTCACGCATCATGGCGCACCCAACCGAGCTGGCGCCCCACGCGCCCATCGACCCGGCGCTGCTGCGCTGGGAGCGCCACATGGCCCCCGCTCCGGTGCTGCGGCTGGGCGGCTCGATTGCTGACGCCATGGCAAAGCTGCGCCGCATTCAGGAGCAGGAGAACCGCTTCATCGGCATGGACTGCGGCGCCTGCGGCGCGCCCTCGTGCCACGCCCTGGCCGAGGACATTGTCGAGGGCATGGCCAACGAGGATCAGTGCATTTTCCTCATGCGGGAAAAGCTGCAAAAGCGGCTTTACGGCCGGCAAAGCGACCTTTGACCGCACGGCACTACATCAACAGAAAAAGGAGGCGGTCACAATGACCGTGGAACAGCTGATTGACCAAGCCGGGCTGGAGCCCGTCTACCGCGAGCCGGATCGCGCCGTGGAGCGCGTGTTCTGCTGCGACCTGCTGTCCGTCGCCATGGCCCGCGCCCCCGAGGGCAGCGCCTGGGTCACCGTCATGGGCAACCGCAATGTCATCGCCGTGGCCTCGCTGGCCGACGTAGCCTGTGTCGTGCTGGCCGAGGGCTATCAGTTCGACGCCGACGCCATCGAGGCTGCCGCGGGTAAGGTGACGCTGCTGCGCAGCGCGGCGCCCGTTTATGAAACGGCCGCCGCCATCGGCCGACTGTTATGAGGGTTGACCTGCATCTGCACTCGTGCCTCTCCCCCTGCGGCGATGATCAGATGCGGCCCGACGTGCTGGTGGGCTTTTCGGCGCTGGGCGGCGTAGAGCTGGCGGCGCTGACCGACCATAACAGCGTGCGCAACTGTCCCGCGGCGGCAGCCGCCGCCGCGGAATACGGCATCGGCTTTATCCCCGGGGCGGAGGTCACCACCTCAGAAGACGTCCACTGTGTCTGCCTGCTGCCCACGCTGGAGGCGGCCATGGCCTTCGGCGCAGAGCTGGAGCGTCACTGTCAGCAGATTCCCAACCGGCCGGACATCTTCGGCCGCCAGACCATCTGCCATCCCGACGGGCCGGACGAAGAGTATCCCTGGCTGCTGCTGCCGGCCAGCGACCTGTCCATTCTTGAGCTGCCGGCCTTTGTCCGACGCTTTGACGGGCTGTGCTATCCCGCCCATGTCGACCGCGAGGCCAACGGTCTGTTTGCCATGCTGGGTCTCTGGCCCGAGGAGCTGGACGTTCCCGCCGTGGAGATCCGTCATCGGCTGCCCGCCGGGGTGCCCGACGGACTGAAGATCATTCAGGCCAGCGACGCCCACCGGCTGGAGGATCTGCCGGAGGGCGGCTTTGTCCTGCCGCTGCCCTCGGCCGACTTTGAAGGACTGGCGCGGTATCTCCGCCTGCGCTGAGCGACCGCGTTCGCGGGATTTCGCCGCGCGGCGGTGCTACAATGGCCGTACAGCTTATCTATGATCGACCCCTTTTCCCCTCCTGCTGCGGCGGGAGGGGCCTTCTTTTTTCAGACGGGATCTGCCGCGGCAGGTCCCGTCTCTCTGCTTTTCCCTCCTGTATGCAGGAAAGGCCGCGGCGGGAAGCAAATGCTTCCCGCCGCGGCCGGTTTTGCGGATTCTGCCGGATTATCGGAACAGTTTCATCATAAAGTCGCGGGCAGCGGGACGCCATGCGTTCCACTCGTGGTCGCCCGGATAGGTGTGATACTCCACGTTGTAGCCCTGGTCGGCCAGCTCCTTCACCTGCACGCTGGTATAGGCGTCGCGGGGATCCTCGGTGCCGCAGGTGATAAAGGTCAGCTTCATCAGGCTGTTATAGTGCTCCGGCGTGGCAAACAGCTCGGAATAATCCGCCGGACCATAGAGCGAGTCGCCCTTGACCACAAAGCCGCCGCCGCAGGAGAACTGGCCCAGGTTGGCAAAAACCTCCGGGTGCCGGTGGGCAATGATGCGCGCCTGACCGCCGCCCATGGACAGACCGGCCATGGCGCGATACTCGCGGTCGGCGATGGTGCGGTATTTGCTGTCAATGAAGGGGACGATCTCATTGATCATGGCGTCGGTATAATCCAGGTTGAGGCAGTTGCCGTTCTCCAGCCGCTTGATCGAATAGCCGGCGCAGCAGACAATGATCATCTCCTTGCACTTGCCCTCGGCCAGGAGGTTGTCGGCGATATAGTTGAGCTTGCCCTGCCAGAACCACCCCATCTCGTTTTCGCCGCCGCCGTGCTGGATGTACATGACGGGGTAACGCTTGTCGGGATTCTGCTCATACGCAGGGGGCGTGTACACCCAGGCGTTGCGGTAGCGCTCGGCCTGCTGGGAATAGATCAGCTCCATGTGCAGCGTGCCGTGGGGCACCTGCTTGAGCAGATAATAGTCCTGGTCGGGATCAGCCACGTCCAGATAGTTCAGCACCTCGCTGCAGCCATAGCCAAAGGGGATGGTGGGATTGACGGTCTGCACGCCGTCCACATAATAGTGATGATAGTGGAAGCCGGGAGCCAGGTCGTCGATGACCACGCGCCAGTAGCCGTCCTCAATCTTTTCCATGAAATAGCCCTTTTCGGCGCCCAGGCAGCGCAGCTCCACCGTGTGGGCGTTGGGCGCATAGAACGTCACCTCCACCTTGCCGTCCGGCAGGGTGCGCACACCGGGCACGTCGGTAAACTCGGCGTTGGCGCGGTGGGCGGGGCCGGGGGCCTTGGGGGCCTCGCCCTTCTTGGGAATCACGTTGGGCATGGGGGTAACCTTGCGGTTGATGGGGTCAAAGAACAGCATATGCGAGTTCAGCGACTGATTGTTGCAGTTTTTGTTTTCCATGGTTGTGTTTCTCCCTTATTTCAGAATCGTCAGGCTGCCGTCGCTCTCGCGGCGGAACTGGCTGACAAAGCGCCAGCCCAGCTCTGGGTCTTTTTCAGCAATGTCGTGACCCTTGTCCAGCATGACCACATAGTTGAACAGATTGGGTGCGCCGGGGTCGCGGCTGACAAAGCGCTGCGCGTCATAGCTGTGATGCGGGTGCACCGACGACGGCTCGATCCGCTCATACCGGTCGCCCAGCACGCCGCAGCCGCAGGGATGCGGCTGGTCCATCTCCGGGGTGGGCTTGATGGGGATATTGTTATACAGCTTCCAGAAGTCATACTGGTGCTGCTGGGTGCAGCCCCGATACACCGGGTAGGACGGCTCGCGGTTTCCATAGGTGTACCAGTTGGGCAGGCGATAGTCAATGCCCGTGCGCTCGCGCAGCTCCATGGCCAGGCGGAAGGGCTTGACGTCGTGCCAGTCCACCTCGCTGACGCCCATGCGGTTGCCCGGCCAGTTGGAATCGATGGGGCACACTGCGGCAATGCGGTCGGGGTGGCACAGGCCGATTACCTGGGCCTGCGCCGCACCGTTGGAAAAGCCGGAGAGGTACACCCGCCCGGCATCCACCGGATAGTTGGCAATCATATAGTCGATCAGCGCCATGGTAAAGGCGTCGTCATCCGGGCCGCCCTCGGTCATGTCGCTGTTCCAGGTCAGCTTGTTGGTGCCCCAGGGATAGACGGTGATAAAGCCCTCGCGCTCACCCAGCTCGTGGAACTTGGACATCTCGGCCGCCTCGGCCGGGTTGTCGCTGGCGCCGTGGAACATGATCATCAGCGGCACCTTGTTCTCCGGGTTGGCTTTCACCGCCGCAGGGATGTGGGTAAACCAGGTGTGGGCCAGGCCGTCGGAGAGCACCGTCTCGTCCAGATGCAGCTCAAAGTTGGCATAATCCACTTCCGGCAGCATGCGGCGCTCGATATCGCCATATTTGCCCGTGTTGGGGCGGCGGACATGGCGCATCAGCGCCCGGTAGGCCGCGGGGATCGAGCCCTCGCTGCCCACCAGCATCTGCTGGTTGGGGTTCACACGGTTACGATAGTAGGACAGCCCCTCGCGCTCGCCCTCCTGCACCGCGCCGTTGGCCTTGAGGAAATAGGCCACGGTCTGCTCCGGGCAGCGGAGCAGATAGGCCGGAACCGGCGCCCAGGCAGCGTCCTTCACCGTGGCGGGCGCCAGCTGCGCCCCCTCGGCAAACACGGCTGCAGCCAGCGTCGGCTCCAGCGCCGCCACCGTGCAGACCATCGACGCGCCGCTGCCAATACCAGCCAGATATTTGACATCGTTCATGGGGTGCCAGGTCTGGGCTGCCCGCTCCAGCATGGCAGCCATGATGTTCTGCAGCTGGCCCTGGGTCACCGGGGCGGCGCCGGCAGGCCGGTTTTCGGTCTCGGTGTTCAGCTCTCCCTGGATGTGGCGGATAAAGGCCATGTCGTCGGCCCGGTAGGGGTCACGCTGCCAGTTCCACGCCCCGTCCACCGGGTTGGGGAAGGCCAGAATGATTTGCTCGTCCTCGGCCAGGCGGGCCAGGCCGCCCTCCTCCAGCAGCGCGCGGACCGAGGCCTCGCTGTCGCTGTCACGAAAGACCGTCATCACGCTGCGCTTGAAGGCCGTGCGCGCCGGCCCCTCGGGGAAATAGAGGAACATGCTGCGGCCAGCGGCACGCTCCATGGTTTTGAGAATCAGTTTCATTGGGCGTCCTCCCGGAAAATCTGTTTCATAAAGGCACGGATGCTCTTGCGCCAGACCGTCCACTCGTGCAGGCCCTCGCACTCGAAATAACCAGCGGTGATACCATTGGCCTTCAAATAGGCAATGTTCTCCTGCATCTGCGGATACAGCCGGGTCTCGCCGGTGCCCACCGACATGAAGAACAGCCGCGTCTGCTGCTGGAAGGTCTTGCTGCCGGCAATCACGTCGCGGCAGTTAACCCAGCGGTACCACCGATCGTCAAAGCTGCCGGAGAGCATCGCCACATAGCCGAACATGCCAGGGTGGTTGCAGGCCACCTGCGCACTGTGGTACGAACCCATGGACAGGCCCGCAATGGCGCGGCTGCCGCAGCCGGGCAGCACGCGGTAGCGGCTCTCGATCATGGGGATGCAGTCGCGGGTCAACAGCGCGTCGAAGTCGCCGGCCACAAACTCGTCCGGATGGTCGTAGTTGATATCATACAGGCAGGCCATGACAATGATCATCTCGGCGCATTCGCCGGCGGCAATCAGGTTGTCGGCGATGTAGTTGATCTTGCCCTGCCAGACCCAGCCGGTCTCGTTTTCGCCGCCGCCGTGGTGCAGATACATCACCGGGTATTGGCGCTCGGGGTCGGTATAATAAGACGCCGGGGTGTACACCCAGCAGCAATGCATCGCACCGGTGCGGCTGGAGGGAAACAGCTCCATGTGGACGCTGCCGTGGGGCACGTCCTTGCAGATGTAAAAATCGTTGTTGGGATCAGGCACTTCAAAGAAGTTTTCCACCTCGTGGCCGCCATAGCCAAAGGGCGCCTGGGGATTCATGGCCGGCTTGCCGTCCACATAGAAGTGGCAGTAGTGAAAGCCGGGAAGTACGTTGGCATAGGTCGCAGTCCAATAGCCGTCCTCGCCCTTCTGCAGGGGGACGATGTCGCCGCCATAGCTGCCGCCCAGGCCGCTCACGCCCACGCTCTGCGCCTCGGGCGCATACATGGTAAAGGTCACATTGCCGTCCAGATCGGCCGACACGCCCCGGGGCATCAGATAATGCTTGGGGCCCTCGTTGCCTTTCAGGCGCATCTGCATATAGGCCGGGTTGAAAAACAGCGCATGCTCCTCATAAGCAGGATTCAGCGGTTTATACACGGAATCACCTCAGTTAACATAATATGATGCAGGATCGCGGTACGGTCTCCGCGCCGCGATCCTGCTTGCCGCTTATTCCAGGCAGCCGTATGCGGTGGCGCGCATACGCAGGTGGTGATACTCTTCCAGGTTGGGCTGCAGGTTGTGCATATAGACAATGGACACGCCCTCGGAGGGGTCGGACTCGGCCCAGGTGCCCGAGCCGCCCGTCCAGCCGAACTGGCCCAGCGAGCCGTTGTGGTGGCCGGCATACTTGTCCATCAGCGTGCGCACGCCATAGCCGTAGCCATAGCCCGCCAGGTAGGAGTTGGTAAAGTCGCGCTGGATCACCTCGTCGGACAGGGTGTTGCAGCGCATGAGGTCAATGGTCTTGCGGCCCATGATCCGCTCGCCGTTGTATACGCCGCCGTTGGCCAGCATCTGCATCAGCTTGGTGTAATCCCAGCAGTTGGTAATCACGCGGGAGAATCCCGGCACCGTGCCCAACGGGCCAACCATTCTGGCCTCGCGCTCCGGCGGGCAGATGTACAGGGCGCCCTCGTCGCCCAGCTTCTTTCCGGGGTTGAGGTAATAGTCCTTCACCAGGCGCTCGGGAATGTCGCCGAAGGTAAAGTTGGCAGAGCTGTCCATGCCCAGCGGTTCGAAGAGCATTTCCTTGATGACCAGCTCGGCCGGCTTGCCGCAGACGGCCTCCAGCAGGCCGGCAGTCAGCTCGCTGGCAAAGCCATAGAGCCAGCGGGTGCCCGGCTCAAAGGCCAGCGGCACCTCGGCCATGGCCTTGATCTGCTCGCGCAGGGTGTAATAGCCCTTGTCCATCAGGGGCTTCATGGCCCGGCCCATGGCCACCGAGGTGGGATGGGTGCCCGGCTGGTCGCCCATAATCATATGGTACGGCAGGCCGCAGGTCATGTTCATGATGTTCTTGATGGTAATGGGGTGTTCGACCGGCACCACGTCGATGGTCCCGTTGGCGTTGTACACCGACTTGGTCGAATGCCGCCACTCCGGAAAGTATTCATAGATCGGGTCGGTCATCAGGAACTTGCCCTGTTCATAGAGCATCATGGCCGTGGTGTACATGGCAATCTTGGTCAGCGAGGCCTGGCGGAACACGTTGTTGCGGGTCAGGGGCACCTTGTTTTCCACGTCGGCCCAACCAAAGTAGTTTTCGTACAGAATCTCGCCCTTTTTAGCGATGATACACGAGCAGCCGGGGAGTCCGTCATCCACATATTTTTGCAGCAGCGCATCCAGTTGCTTAAAATCAGACATGTCTATTTCCCTCCCCTGCTTATTCCAGGCAGCCGTATGCGACCGCGCGCATCCGCATGTGATAGTATTCCTCCATATCGGGTACCATGTTGTGCATATACACGATGGACACGCCATCCTCGGGGTCGGCCTCGCACCAGGTGCCGAAGCCGCCGGTCCAGCCGAACGAACCCAGCGAACCGTTGTGGTCGCCCTTCTGCTTGTCGATCAGCGTGCGCACGCCGTAGCCATAGCCATAGCCGCGGCTGCACGGATCGGTAAAGTCCTTCATCTGCTCGGGGCTAAGGCCGTTGGCTCGCATCATATCAATGGTCTTGCGGCCCATGATCCGCTTGCCTTGATATACGCCGCCGTTGGCCAGCATGGACATCAGCTTGGTATAGTCGTTGACATTGGAGAACAGGCGCGCCCAGCCGGTCTCGTGCTCGGGACCGGGCAGGTGCTTTTCGTCAAAGGCGATGGTGGTGGGGACGGTGCTGCCGTCGGGCTGGAGGCCGTAGAGCGTAACCATCCGCTCGGGGATATCGCCGAAGAAGCGGGAGCGGGTGCTGTCCATACCCAGCGGGTCGAACAGCAGCTGCTGGAACACATCATCGATGGGCTTGCCGGCAATCACCTCGATCAGCGCGGCGGTAATCTCGCTGGAGAAGCCATAAATCCAGTGGGTGCCCGGCTCGAAGGCCAGAATCGCCTTGGACATGGCGGCAATGTGCTCCTGCACGGTGAAGTGACCCTTTTCCCACAGCGGCTGCATGCACTGCTGCATGGAGGTCACGGTGCGGTCGTCGGTGGGCGCCTTGGAGTTGCAGTACGGCAGGCCGCACTTCATCGACAGCACGTCGCTGATGGTGATGGGGTGCTCGGTGGGGACCACCTGCATGTGCCCGTTGGGCGTGCGGACATACTTTTTCGACTCTTTCCATTCGGGCAGATAGTCGCCGATGGGGTCGGTCAGCAGAAACTTGCCCTGCTCATAGAGCATCATCATCGTGGTATAGAGCGGGATTTTCGACATGGAGGCCAGGCGGAAGATCGAGTCCTTGGTCAGCGGCTTTTTGCTTTCCCTGTCGGCCCAGCCAAAATAGCCCTCGTAAATGGTTTCGCCCTTTCTGGCAATCTGGAGCGAGCAGCCAGGCAGCCCGCCGTCCACAAAGCTCTGCAGCAGGGCGTCCAGATCCTTGAAGTTTGACATAATTCCCTCCCGGTAATAGATATCCGTCTGCACGGCGGGGGAAAATCCCCCGCCGTGCAGGAAATCGGTTGATTATTTGAACAGCAACTCCATAAAGTGCCGCACGGCGTTGCGCCAGGTGTCCCACTCGTGATAACCCGGGCAGGAGTAGAAATGCACGCCCACACCGATCTTGTTCATCTCGGCAATCTGCGCCGCCACGCGGTCGCACATGGGCTGCTCCTGTTCGCCGGCCGCCACAAAGACGACGTCGAACAGCTCGTTGAACTTCTTCGCGTCGGCAAAGACCTCGGTCATGTCAAAGCCGTCGCCCGTGAGGGTAAAGCCGCCGCTGAAAATGCCCACGTTGGCAAAGACGTCCGGGTGCTTCATCACGCCGGCGTTGGACTGTATGGCGCCCATGGACAGGCCGGCCATGGCGCGGTGGTCGCGGTCGGCAATGGTGCGGAATTTCTTGTCGATGAAGGGGATGCAGTCCTGCACCAGCACATCGTCGATATTGCCCATGGCCTCGTTGCCGCTGCCGTCGGGATGGAAGGCATAGCCGTCGTTCATGACAATGATCATCTCGCTGATCCTGCCTTCGGCCAGCAGGTTGTCGGCAATGTTGTTCACCTTGCCCTGCCAGACCCAGCCGATCTCGTTCTCGCCGCCGCCGTGCTGCAGATACAGCACCGGATAGCGCTTGTCCGGCTCTTCGTCATACTTGGGCGGGGTGTAGATCCAGCAGCAGCGGGTCTTGCCGGTCATTTTGCAGTCGTACAGGCTCATGCGCACAGTGCCGTGGGGCACGTCCTTGAGCAAGTACAGCTCGGGATCGATGCCGCCGGGCATCTCGAAAAAGTTGACCGGGGTAAAGCCGCCATAGCCATAGGGCATAAGCACATTGGGGGTCTTTACGCCGTTGACGTAGAAGTCGCAGTAGTGGAAGCCGTCGCGGATGTCGTCGGCCGTCACCGACCAATAGCCGTCCACGTCAGGCTTGAGCTCATAGGTGCCGGCCATCGAGCCGCCCCAGCCCTTGACGACGATCGTTTTGGCATCTTCCGGAGCCAGGAAGTTGAAGCGGACCTTGCCGCCGCCCAGCAGCTCGGCGCCCTGGCGCAGGGGCTTATAGGCGCCGGTCTTGCTGCGGTCGCCCATGATCAGCTCTTTATGCACATCGTCAAAAAACAGCGGATAGGAGTAATACGCCTGATTGTTCACGTTTTCCTTATACATGTCGTTCCCTCCCTTACTTGAACAGCAGCTGCATGTAGGCATGGGCGGCATAGCGCCACACGTCCCACTCGTGCCAGCCCTCGTGGGTATGGCGAACGGCCTTGATCCCCTGCTCGCGCTCGATCTGATCCAGGAACTCGGCGTTGTGCTCGCCCATGGGCTCGTGGGTGCCCCAGGAGACAAACAGCAGCTTGATGTCGCGGTTAAAGGCCTCGCCGTCGGCAAAGACATCGGTCATGTCATAGCCGCCAAAGGCGCTCTTGGCCGCCACGCCGCCGCTGAACACGCCCACATAGGAGAAGGTGTCCTTGCGGTGTGCCAGGCCGATGGTAAAGGCCTGGGCGCTGCCCAGCGACAGGCCGGCGATGGCGCGGTGGTCCTTGTCGGTCAGGGTGCGGAATTTCTTGTCGATGAAGGGGATGCAGTCGTGCACCAGCTCGCGGTCAAAGTCGCCGGGCAGGAACATGTCAATCTGTCCATCCACAAAGGCATAGCCGCTGTTGACGACAATGATCATCTCCTCGCACTTGCCCTCGGCAATGAGGTTGTCGGCGATATAGTTGAGCTTGCCCTGCCAGATCCAGCCAGTCTCGTTTTCGCCCACGCCGTGCTGGATGTACAGCACCGGGTAGCGCTTGTCGGGGTTCTGGTCATACGTGGGCGGGGTATAGACCCAGGCGGCCTTTACCCGGCCGTTGACGCTGGAGGTATACTGCTCCATGCGCACATCGCCGTGGGGGACGTTCTGCATCAGCCAGAAAGCCGAGCCCGCCTCGGGCATCTCAAAGAAGTTGACCACGCGAAAGCCGCCATATCCCACCGGGGCCAGCTGGTTAATGGTCCGCACGCCGTCAACATAGAAGTCGCAGTAGTGGAAGCCAGGCAGAATCCCCTCGCCCACGCACTGCCAATAGCCGTTCTCGGTGGGATGCAGGTCAAACTGCTGCGGCATCGAGCCGCCCCAGCCCTTGACGGACACCGTTTTGGCCTCGGGCGCATAGAAATTGAACTCTGCCACGCCATAGTCCAGAATTTTCACGCCCTGCTTTTCCTCTACATAATGCAGGCGGGGGCGGCCGTTGGGGCCGCTGTTGTCACGCTGCGCCTTGCGGTTGAGGGGGCTGAAGAACAGCATGTGCTGCTGCAGCGCCTGGTTGTTGAGAATCTCCTGTTTCGTCATGCAAAAACACTCCTTTTCCATGATTGTATCAGATGGAACGCACCGTCACCGGCGGTCTTGTGGGCGCCTCGGGGCGGGCCGGCGCAGGCGGCGCGGTCAGCTCCACGCCGTGTCCGGTCAGCCGCAGCGTCCAGTCGCTGGCGGCAGGGCCTTCGATAAACAGGCAGCGGAACCGGAACGTGTCCTCCGCCGTCCAGATACCGGCAGCATAAACCTGCGAAGGGATGTCCGGAGCCACGTTCAGCTCGCTCAGCCGGGGCAGGCCGTCGGTGCTGACGTGCAGCGTATAGGGCCGCCCGCCATAGACCAGCTCCAGCACGGTCTCGCCGGGCAGCACCGTGGCCGTCAGGCGGGAAATGCCCTCCGGCACCTTGTGGGTAAAGACCGAGAAGGTCATGGGATACAGCCGCAGGCGGTTGTCCTCCAGCGCATAGCTGCCGTTCAGTTCGGCTGCGCGGGGGGACAGCGGCGCTGCCGCCGGCCGCGGCTGCGCCAGGCGCAGGCACTTATCCCGCAGGGCCTCGTCGCTGCCGCCCGTGCCCTCTACCCGCTCCAGCGCGTCCCAGAGCAGGTTGAACTGCCCCTGGCCGTCGCGGGTCTGCTGGGTGATGGCAATCACCATGTCCAGCGTCGGATCGACAATCACCAGCTGGCCGCCCGCGCCGTCGAACCGATAGGCGCCCCGGCGCCGGCAGGGCCAGATCTGATAGCCATAGCCCACACCGCCGTCGCTGTCCGGGTCGTTGGTGGTTTCAATCTGCTTGCGCGTGGCCTCCTGCACCCACTGGCTGCTGAGCACGCGCTGGCCGTCGAACACGCCGCCGCCGCAATAGAGCAGACCCAGGCGCAGGTTGTCCTCGGTTTTGGTGATCAGGCCGCCGCCGCCGTATTCCTGGCCGTCCGGGTGCTCCATCCACTTGATGGTGGCGGCGTCGATGCCGATTTTGTCAAACACGCGCGGGGTCATGTATTCCATCAGGCCCATCCCCGTCTTGGCGCGCAGCACCACGCCGAGGAGCGAGCTGACCACGCCGCTGTAGCCAAACACCTTGCCGGTGTCGATAAACGTGCCGGAGAAGAATTCCTTTACCCACTCCGGCGTGGTGCGGTTCTGCGGGCCGTGCTGGCCGGTGGCCATGCACAGCAGGTCGCGGACCGTCATCCGGCGCAGGTTGTCGCAGGGCTCCGGCGGCATATACGGCGCCAGCAGCTCGGCCACCTTTTCGTCCAGGGACAGCCGGCCCTCGTCCACCAGACAGCCGATGGCCGTGGCGGTGTACGACTTGGTCTGCGACCACAGGCAGTGGCGGATCTGCGGCCCATAGGGCGCCCAAAAAGCCTCGAGGCACACCTTGCCGTGCCGGGCAATCATCAGGCTGTGCATCTCGCCCCGGGCGGCCAGCCCGTCGAGGATCTCCTCCAGCACGTCGGCCCGCAGGCCAACCTCGCTGGGGCTGACGCGGGGCAGCGGTTTCCGGTTCAGCATCCGCGCACCCCCGAATCCCGGCTGTCTGCCAGCGTGCCGTCTGCCAGGCGGCGGAACCGCGAGACAAAGGCCCAGCCCAGCTCACGCTCGGCCGGATGCACCTCGTGCGCCTTGCCGCGCATGAGCATGAAGTGGTAATAGTCCTTCCCCTCGCCGTTAAAGAAAATGTTCTCCTGATAGCTGTGCGCCGGGTGCGCCGGGTCGGGGTGCAGCTCGTTGACCTGCTGCCCGGGCACGCCCACGGCGTCGGTCTGCAGGCTGTCGTCGGTGGGGGCGCGGTCGATGCCGTTGAATTCCTTCCAGAAGTTATAGGACAGCTCCTGATTGCTGCCGCTGCGGATGGGATATTCACTCTCGCGGGTGCCGTAGAAATACATGATCGGCAGGGTATAGCGCTTGTCCTCCTGACGGGCCAGGGCAGCGCGCAGCGGCATCATCGACTTTTCCGGATCGCTGCGCGGGAAGGTGAAGGCCGGGGCCTTCTGGCCAGGCTTGAGCACCGGGGTGATGTACGGCACCTGCTGCGCCGGGCGGAAATGCCCCATCGCCGCATAGGGGAAGGTGCTGTCCACCGGGAAGCCCGCCGCCACCAGCTCCGGGTGCGACAGGGCAAAGATCATGGCCATGCCCGCGCCGTTGGAGAAGCCGGAGACATAGACCCGCTCGCTGTCGATGGGATATTTGTGCTTCAGATAGTCAATCAGCGCCACATAATAGGCTACATCGTCCTCTTTTTCGGGGTCGCAGGACAGGTTCCAGCTGTAGCGGTTGGACGAGAAGGTGTAAACGCTGACAAAGCCCTCGCGCTGGCCCACCTCGTGAATCTTGATCATGTCCGCCGCCTTGAGCGGATTGTCAGACATGCCGTGGCTGAAGAGCACCAGCGGCACCTTCTTGTCCGGGTTGGCGAGCACCCAGTCCGGGCAGTGCTCAATCCAGCTGTGGGCCAGTCCGTTGTTGTCGCCCAGGCGCGTGTCCAGGGTGTGCCACTCAAAGCCGCACTCCTCGGGGATGATCCGGCGGTCCACATCGCCCCAGGGGCTGGTGTTGGTGCGGCGGATCACGTGGAAAAATTCGTCCCACACGATGCGCCCCGCCGCCCGATCCAGCGCCGCCGTGTCAGAGAGATAGACGCGCTGCATGGCGTTGTGGTCGCAGGCATAGCGGCCATTGCCCAAGGGCTTTGCCTCGTTGGCGCGCAAATAATAGGCCGCTGCCCGTGGCCCGCTGCCCAACAGGCAGGCCGGCACCGGCGAACCGGTGGCATGAGCCAGCGCCTTTTCCGGCAGGTCGCCGCCCACGGTGCAGATGGCAGCCGCCAGCCCATTGGAGGGATGGCAGGCAGTCAGCACATGAATCAGGCTGGCGCCCGTGCCAAAGCCCACCAGATAGTGTACGTCGCCCATCACGCGCCAGCCGTCGCTGAACGCGCCGCCGGGCAGCGCCGCGCAGCTGAAGGCCTGGACAAACTGCTCGTCGTCAGTCAGCGTCTCGCCGCCGTCAAAGTGCCACAGACCGTCCACCGGATTGGGGAAACCCAGGATGGATTTCTGCTCGTCCACGATAAACTGCAGGCCGGCTTCGTCGATCAGCCGGCGCACCGACTGCTCACTGTCGTCCTCGCGGAGGATGGTAATGGACGAAGACTTCCAGTTTTCGTCATACGCCCCGTCGGGCAGCGCCAGATAGGCGCTGCGGATGCCGGCAGGCGTCTGCATTTCAATATATTGAATTCTCATAAACGCTCCTTATTTAAACAGCAGCGGCAGCATCTGACGCAGGCTCTTGCGGCAGACGGTCAGCTCGTGATAGCCGGGGCAGCTGTAATACACGGCGTGCTCCAGGCCGTCGGCCTTCAGCTGCTCCATGGTGGCGCGGGTCTCCCCGGCCTGGCTTTCCT
>CACXCV010000064.1 GCA_902766215.1 Oscillospiraceae bacterium | reverse complement strand
GCGGCGCAAGCGTCAAAAGCGCGGCATCCGGCCGGCCGGCCGCCAGCTCTGCCATGGCCTGGGTCAGATACTGATAGCGCTTCATCACGTTCAGCCGCTGGGGATCCCGCGGTGCGTTTTCCCGGTACCAGGTTTCTGCCGTGTCCCGGTCCCCGGTCTGCAGCGCGATGCGGCACAGCATCGCGTCAATGTTGGGGAGAAACCGCTTCTGTCCCTGCTGCACGAATCGCGTCCGCATGAGCTCCAATGTATGACGCGCGTCGTCCGCGCGTCCAGACGCAAGCTGGCTGCGGCATAAAAGCCCCACAGCTGCAAACTCGATGTCCGGTGTGCCGTTTTTCTGAATTTCGTGAATCCGGGCCATCAGGGAGAGCATCCGGGCGGAAATGTCTTCCCCTTTTTCAAATTTGCTCTCGGCGAGTGCGCAGTCTGCCAGCCCAAAGCCGTCCTTTCCCAGAACGGCTTCCACAGGGATGCGCAGCGTCTGATAGAGCAGATCGTCCCGCTTGCTCCACGCGGAAAAGTCCTTTCCGCCGTTCATGATGCTGGGCAGCGTGCTGGTCACGGAAAAGGGCGGGAGGGAGACGTCCTTGCTGCGCAGCAGGCGGAACACGGCGGGGAAGGTCTCGATCAGCGCCTCCGCGCTCCGCTGCGGCAGGGCGATGTCCAGATAGGCCAGGCGGCTGCGGGCCTGCCTGCCCGCGGCGTCCTGTTTCCCGCACTGCTGGGAAAAGCGCTGGAGCTCCTGATACCAGCGCTCCGAACCCTCATAATCCGCCGCCAGCGCGCAGAGCATGCTCATGCCCTGCATCAGAGAGGGGGATGCCAGAATTTCAGACTCCGGCAGGCTGCAGTAGTATTGCTCCATCTCGCTGTAATGCCCCATGCCGGGATGGAGCCCCGCATTGCGGATCAGCAGTTCAGAGACCTTGGAATGATCGCCGCCCTTTGTATAGCAATCCGGCGCGTTGGCATAGTCCTCTTTCAGCTCGTAGTACAGACCGCCGCGGCTGAAAAGCGCCCTGCGCTTTTCTTCGGTATATTCGCGCTCCAGTTCCCAGAGCAGGAAGGCGCGGAACTGGGGCCAGAAGCGGAAGCGCTGGATGTCGTCATAGCGCAGCATGGTGGTGTTGCTCAGCAGCTACTCCAGCAGCTCCCCGGCGCGGGGCTCGCCGCTGACCATCCGTGCCATCTCCAGATCAAAGCGCGCAAAGGGCGCAAGCTCCAGCAGAAACCGCCGCAGCGGCAGGTCAAAGCGCCGGTAGATGCTCGTTTCAAAATAATATAGAAACACCTGCCGGTACGCCTGCGCTACAATCTCACGGCTGAACGGCTTGCCGCCGGCCATGCACAGCACAGTGATGACCACGCCCAGCGGATAGCCGATGGATTTGGTCAGGATGATGTCGATTTCACTGTCCGTCACGGCGACCTCGCAGGCGGCAAAGAGCGCTTGGATGTCGTCGTGGTCGAAAAGAAGATCCTCGGCGGTTAGCACAGTCATCAATCCTGTATACTGAAACGCCATCAGGCAGCCGGGCGGCGTGCCGCGGGAAAGCAGCACAAAGCGGCGCTCCGGGTTGGAGCGGATCAGCTCACAAAGAGACTGCTGGTCCGGTTCTTCCTGCATGAGCTGCAGGTTGTCAATCAGCAGCACATCCCAGCCCTGTGCCGACGATGGAATGGCGCAGTCCGTCGCCCCCGTATTCAGGCGCAGCACGGTCTGCCCGTGCAGCAGCGCATCTGCCAGGGTTGTCTTTCCAAAGCCGCAGGGGGCGCTGAAAAAGAGAACTCTGCCGTGCTGCATAAAGCTGTCAAACCGCTTCTGGACAGAGGGTCTGATGATGATATGTTCGGTCATTTCTGCCCTTCCTTTGATGCAGAGTGAAATGGTTCCGCCGGGGGAACCCTATGGGCCCGGGGCGTGCCCCCTTGGCATAAACCTTTCGACACATATCCCAATTTATATTATACGCGGCTGTTCTGAAATGTAAATCATCCCAAAGGATGATACGGGCTGCGGTATGAACTTTTCGGAAAATAAAAAAGCAGAGTGTCCATTACAGGATACTCAGATCCTATAAGGACACTCTGCATGGTCCGAGTGACTGGATTCGAACCAGCGGCCTCTTGAACCCCATTCAAGCGCGATACCAAACTTCGCCACACCCGGATGCTGCTTTAGCCTGTATATCATAGCACATGCGCAGCAGAATTGCAAGTCTTTTTGCACCCATGACGCGGTTTTTCTGCAAAACGGTGCGGCCGGCGGCAGAGACAGCGCGCCCGCGGCGCTCAGCTGAGCGCCGCGGGCGCGTGAAACGCAGTATGAACGTGGTGCCGGGCCGGTGCGGCTTAGAATGTCAGCTCAACGACCTCGTCGCCGGTCAGCTCAAACGGGCCGGGCATTACGTCGGCATCGGGGCGCTGATGATCAAAGAAGTCGCGGTCAAAGCAATACGGCTCGCCGTTGGGCTGCTCGAAATACATCTCCGGCTGGAAGGCAAAGCCAAGCACGTCGGTGGTGACCACGTTGTTGTGCATGCCGCGCAGCACGGTCGGGTCGATCTTCAGGGTGACCTTACCGGTCGCCGTGTCCATTGTGTACTCAATGCCGGTCTCAGTCTTGACAACGGCGTTCTCGTCGATCTTGCTGGGAACGGCGTTGTTCAGATAGAGGTTGTCGCGGATGGTGTTGGGCAGGTGGAAGCGGCGGAAGAAGGGAACCGGAGGCTTCTTCTTCTTTTCCTCTTTCTTTTCGCCGCCTTCAGACTCGGTTTCTGCCTTGGGAGCGGGTCTGCCAAACGGACGCTCCCAGAACTTGTCGTTGGGGCCGGGATAGTCGTCATAGTTGCCCAGGCCGACGGGGGAGAGGGTGGCGTTGAGCTGCGAGGGCATGCCGTCCATCTGGGCGCGCTCGTCGGCGGCAATTTCCTCCGGCGTGCGGATTTTGATAGGCATATGATCGTAGAAGCCCATAAGAAGCGGGGCGTTCTCCGGGTCGTTGTCGCGCAGGAACACATTGTTGTAGAAGCGGTCGTCGCCGCCCATAATGCTGGTATAGCCGGCAATTTCCGTCTCATGCGGGAAATGATAGGGCGTCTGACGGCTGTCGGTGTTGAGCACGATGCGCCCGGCAAAGAGGTTGTGCGCAAAGGCGCCGCCCTCGGAGATGGAGCGGAAATTCATCGGGGACAGGAACACGTTGTGGTCAATCATGTACGGGCCGTGGCAGACCTCGACAAACAGATCCTCAGACTCGTTGTTGAAGAACACATTGCGGAACAGGTGCGTGCCCTGTGCCTGCCAGTCGAACCAGACGGCGCGATAGCTGGAATAAATAATGTTGTCGTGAATCTGCGTGTCCAGCGCGGCGTGCAGCTTGATGCCGGAAATCTCGGCGCCGTCGTACAGATGCTTGCGGTGGATGTTGTAGATCCGGTTGTTGTAGATCTCGCTGAACACAGCGCCCAGATGGCCCACGATGCCGCACTGCTCGCAGTCGTGAATGGTGTTGTAGCGGACGATGTGGCTGCCGATGTGCTCTTTGTTCCAGTTGCCGCGGGCGGCCATGAAAATGACCTCCTGCTCGCGCTGGTGGCCAAATTTGCGCTTGACGTTGGGCCAGTCGCTGTCGCCGGTGCTGCTGTCCTTGCCCAGGCTGATGCCGCAGCACGAAGACTCGCTGATGACGTTGTTTTCAATGATCCAGCCGCGGCTCCAGTGCGGGCCGATCAGGCCCTCCTGCAGGGCGGTGGGGGGCGCCCACTGGGGCGAGGCCTGGGTCAGCGTAAAGCCGCGGACGGTGATAAAGTCGCGGCCGGTCTTCTCGGGCCAGAAGCAGAAGGGACGGACATTGATTTCTACGTTTTCAACGCGGGGATCCTTGCCGCCGAAGTTGGCCCAGATGACGGTGCTGTCCGCTTTGACCTCGCAGCACCAGGTCAGCAGCGAATCCTCTTTGGGGTTGAGACTCTTGTCCCAGACGGTTGGCTTGCGCACGTCATCCAGAGACTTTCGCTCATAAAGCGACTTGCCGTCGAGATAGACCTCACCCAGATGCTTGTCTTCGTAGTTATTGAACAGCCAGTCGCCGGCAGCCAGCGTGGCAAAGGGGTTGCGGACGGTAAACAGGCTGTTGGGCACCTCGGTGCGCCACACGCCGTCGCCCTCGTCGGTCCACTTGGTGACCCGCTCGGCGCCGGTGATGATAACCTCGCCGTCGCCGGCGGATTCGTAGACAATGCGGTGGTCTTTTGTGCCGCTGTTGGCAGGGCTGACCCACTCGCGGTAGGTGCCGGCATGCACGCGGACGGTGTCGCCCGGCTGCGCAATGGCGGCCGCGCGGGAGATGGTACGGAACGGTGCTGCGGCGGTGCCGCCGGCACGGTCAGAGCCATGGATCGAAACATGGAATTCCATAGATGCGCCTCCTGCTGTTTATATTTAGTACTAGTCTAATGGAATTTGTTTATGCTGTCTAGACAGAGAAGAGAAAATGAGCTTTTTTTCATTCAATTGAACGAAAACGATGACACGCCGGTTAAAAAAACCAAAGCCGGACGCCGGATAATACCGGCATTCCGTATCAAACGAAAGGGATAACTGAACCATTATGGAAACAGGGGCGTATTTTTCCGAGGCGGAAGAAAAGTTGAAGCGGCAGGCGTGAAGGCGCGACTTTGGGCGGGCAGCTTGTCTATTGATGCAATTTGGTTTATAATAAACCAAATTGTGAAACGGGGACGGGAGGGCTGCGCCATGAAGCTGCTGCATCTGGCTGATCTGCACCTGGGCAAGCGGGTCAACGGCTTTTCCATGCTGGAGGATCAGGCATATATTCTTGACCAGCTGCTGGCGCTGGTGGACAGCCAGCAGCCCGATTGCGTGCTGCTCTGCGGCGACGTGTATGACAAGCCGGTGCCGCCGGCCGAGGCGGTGCAGCTGTTCGACGGGTTTTTAAGCAGCCTGTCCCGGCGGGGCGTGCAGGTGATGCTCATCAGCGGCAACCACGACTCGCCCGAGCGGCTGGCCTTTGGCGGGCAGCTGATGGCGGGCAGCGGCGTGCATGTGGCCCCGGTCTATGGCGGCGCGGTGGAGCCGGTCACGCTGGAGGACGCCTTCGGCCCGGTGCGGTTTTATTTGCTGCCCTTCCTCAAGCCGGCGCATGTGCGCCGCTTTTACCCGGAGGCGGCCATTGAGAGCTATACCGACGCGCTGCATCTGGCAGTGGCGCAGATGGCCCTCGACCCGGCGGTGCGCAATGTGCTGCTGACGCATCAGTTTGTCACCGGAGCGGAGCGGGCCGAGTCGGAGGAGCTGAACGTCGGCGGCGCGGACAACGTGGACGCGGCGGTGTTTGCCGGCTTTGACTATGTGGCGCTGGGGCATCTGCACCGGCCGCAGCGCGCCGGGGCGGAGACAATCCGCTATGCCGGCTCGCCGCTGAGCTATTCGTTTTCGGAGGCGGAGCAGGAAAAGTCCGCCGCGCTGGTTAACCTTGGGCCGAAGGGAACGGTGGACGTGCGCCTGCTGCCGCTGCATCCGCTGCGCGGGATGAAGCGCCTGCGGGGCAGCTATCAGGCGCTGACGCGCCGGGATTTTTACGACGGCGCACCCTGGCGCGGGGACTATCTGCACATCACCCTCACCGACGAAACCGACGTGCCCGACGCCATCGGCAAGCTGCGCGTGATCTATCCCAACCTGATGCGCCTGGAATATGACAACAGCCGCACCCGTGCCGCGGGGCAGCTGGAGGTGCTGGCGCAGCAGGAGCGGCGCACGCCGCTGGAGCTGTTTGCGGCGTTCTACCGCCAGCAGAACGGCCAGGACATGAGCCGTGAGCAGCAGGACTTTGTCCAGACGCTGATTACATCCATCTGGGAGGGCAAGGCATGAGACCGATCAAGCTGATTCTCTCCGCCTTTGGCCCCTATGCCGGCCGGGTGGAGCTGCCGCTGGACCGCCTGGGGCAGAGCGGACTCTATTTGATTACCGGCGACACCGGCGCGGGGAAGACCACGATTTTCGACGCCATCACCTTTGCCCTCTATGGCGAGGCCAGCGGCGGCAGCCGCGAGCCGTCGATGCTGCGCTCGAAGTATGCCGACCCGGCCACGCCCACCGAGGTAACCCTGACCTTTATCTACGCCGGGCGGGAATACACCGTCCGCCGCAGCCCGGAATACACCCGCCCGGCGCGGCGCGGCGCGGGCATGGTGGCCCAGGCGGCCGAGGCGGAGCTGACCTGCCCGGACGGGCGGGTGATTACCCGCCTGCGGGAGGTCAATCAGGCCCTGTGCGGCATCCTGGGCGTAAACCGGCAGCAGTTTTCCCAGATTGCGATGATTGCCCAGGGGGACTTTCTGCGCCTGCTGCTGGCCGACACCCGCGACCGGCAGGCGATTTTCCGCGAGATTTTCAAAACCGGGCGGTATCAGACCCTGCAGGAGCGGCTGAAGGCCGAGTCCGCCGCCCTGCGGCAGCAGTGCGACGCGCTGCGGCGGAGCGCGGAGCAGTCGCTGGGCCGGGTGCGCGACGCGGCCGGGCAGCCGCTGGACGTGCTGCTGCCGGAGGAAGCGCTGGCCCGGACTGAGACGCTGCTGGCCGCCGACCGCGAACGGGACGCCGCGCTGGATGCGCAGCTGACGCAGACCGACGCGCAGCTGGCCGCGACGGACACCGCCCTGGGCACGGCAGTCGAGCAGGAAAAGCTCCGCCAGAGCCTGGCGGCGGCACGGACGGCGCTGGCCGAGCAGCAGGCCCGCCAGGCGCAGCTGACGCAGGCGCTGGAGCAGGCGCAGACGCAGGCGGCCCAGGCGTCGCAGCTGGAGCGTGAGCGCGCCGCGCTGGAGGCTTCGCTGCCGGACTATGACGAGCTGGACCAGCAGGAGGCCGCGCTGGCTGCGCTGGAGGGCCAGCAGACCCGCGACGGCGCTGCGCTGGCCCGCGGCGACGCGCAGCTGGCGGACTGGCGCGATGCGCTGGACGCGCTGCGGCAGGCGCGCGCCGCCCTGGAGAACGCGGGCGAGCAGCGTGCCCGCTGGCAGCTGGAGCAGACGCAGACGCAGGCCCGGTTATCCGCGCTGGAGGAGATACAGGCCCGGCTGGCCGAGGCCGCCGCCGCAGCGGCGGCGCTGGCGGCGGCTCAGGCGGATTACCGGCTGGCTGCCGACCGGGCGCAGGAGGCATCTGCCCGGCACGAGAGCATGAACCGCGCTTATCTGGACGCCCAGGCAGGCGTGCTGGCGCAGACGCTGCAACCGGGCCGGCCCTGCCCGGTGTGCGGCGCGGCAGAGCACCCCAACCCGGCGCCGCTGGCAGCGGGCGCGCCCGACCGGGCAGCGCTGGCGGCGGCCCGTCAACAGGCGCAGACAGCGCAGGAGGCGGCCAATCAGGCCAGCCAGCGGGCCGGAGAGCTGCGCGGCGCCGCGGCGGCGGCAGAAGCGGCGCTTGGGGCGCAGCTGGCGGCGCAGGGCTTTGCGGATCGGCCGGATGCGGCCCGGCTGGCCGGCCAGGTGACGGACGCCCGGGCGTCGCTGGCCGCGCTGGAGGGGCAGATTGCCGCAGAGACGCTGTGCCTGAACCGGCGGCAGCAGCTGGATCAGCAAATCCAGGAAAAAGCGGCCCGGTTGGCCGAAGCCGAGCAGGCGCAGGCCGTGCTGCGGGAGAAAATGGCTTCGGCCGCCGCGGTGTTGGAGCAGCTGACGCAGCAGCTGAGCGCGCTGCGTGAAAAGCTGCGCTATCGCAGCCGCGGCGAGGCCGAGGCGCACTGCCGTGCGCTGGCGCAGCAGACGCAGGCGCTGACCGCGGCGGTGGAAGCGGCCCGCGGCGCCGCGGAAGAGGGCGAGCGGCAGCTGGCTGCGCTGCACGGGCAGGCAGAGCACCTGCAGGCGCTGCTGGCCACCGCGCCGGAAATGGACCTGGCGGCGCAGCGCGAACGACGCGCCGCGCTGGCGGACAGGCGGGCGTCGTTGGCGCAGACGCGCGAGCAGCTGCGCCTGCGCCTGGCCGGCAATGCCGCCGCCCGGGACGAGGCCGGTGCGGCGCTGACGCAGCTGACCCGGCTGGAAACGCGCTGGGGCTGGGTGCGCGCGCTGGCCGACACGGCCGGCGGCAGCCTGAGCGGCAGGGAGAAGGTCATGCTGGAGACCTATGTGCAGACGGCGTATTTCGACCGCATCGTCGCCCGGGCCAACACGCGCTTTATGGTGATGTCCGCCGGACAGTACGAGCTGCAGCGCTGCCGGACGGCGGACAACAACCGCAGCCAGAGCGGCCTGGAGCTGGAGGTGGTCGACCACTATAACGGCACGGTGCGCAGTGTGCGGACGCTTTCGGGCGGCGAGTCGTTTCTGGCCTCGCTGGCGCTGGCGCTGGGCCTGTCGGACGAGGTGCAGTCCTCCGCCGGCGGAATCCGGCTGGATACCATGTTTGTGGACGAGGGCTTCGGCTCGCTGGACGAGCAGGCGCTGCAGCAGGCCCTGCAGGCGCTGGCGTCGCTGACGGGCGGCAACCGGCTTATCGGCCTGATCTCCCACGTGGCGGAGCTGAAGGACCGGATTGACCGGCAGATTGTCATCACCAAGCAGCGCGCGGGCGGCAGCACGGCCGTGCTGCGCGGCTGCCCGGAGACAGGGGAGGGGTAAATGCTGAAGCGGCTGGAGCAATGGCAGGCGCGGCTGGCGGACGGCTATCTGGCACTGCTGATGACGCTGTTCCTGTTCTGGACGGGCACGGAGGGGTACACCAACCTCATCGCGCCGAAATACCGCCTGTTCTGCTGGCTCTGCGGCGGCTATCTGGCGCTGAGCCTGGGACTGGAGCTTCCTGTGCTGGCCAGCCGGGACGGGCGGCGTGCCCTTCTGCGGGATTTTGGCTGGCCGCAGCGCCTGCTGGCAGCCTATCTGCTGCTTTCTGCGCTGGCGTGGGCCTGCTCACCCTATCGGGCGGAGAGCTGGTTGGGCATGACCCGGCACGAGGGGCTGGCCACCATCCTGCTCTATGGGCTGGGCTGCCTGCAGCTGGCGCGGCATGGCAGGGCCAGGCCGTGGATGGCGGCCCTGCTGGGGCTGAGCGGCGCGGTGTTTGCTGTGCTGTGCCTGCTGCAATTGACGGGGCTGAACCCGCTGGGGCTTTATCCCGCGGGGATGAACTATGGCGACGCCTATGTGAAATACAGCGGGGCGTATCTGGGCACCGTCGGCAATGTGGATCTGGTGGCGGCGGTGCTGTGCCTGGCCATCCCGCTGCTGGCGGGCAGCGTGTGCTGCCTGCGGCAGAGGTGGCGCTGGCTGCTGCTGCTTCCGCTGGCGCTGCTGCTGGCAGTGCTGCTGTGGATGAACGTCACGGCGGGGCTGGTGGGGCTGGCCGGGCTTTTGCCGGCGCTGGCCGTGTGGCGCAGCCGGGGCAGGAGGAGAAAAATGATTCTGCTGGCCATGGCCGGGGCGTGCTGCGGGCTGCTGCTGGCCCTCTGGCTGGTTGACCTGCCGGTGGAGCTTTGGCACCAGGGGCACGCGCTGCTGCGCGGCCAGGCCGAGGACAGTTTTGGCACCGGGCGGGTGTACATCTGGCGCCAGGTGCTTGCGCGGGTTGGGCGGCAGCTCTGGCTGGGCAGCGGCCCCGACACCATGGCGGCGGCGCAGCTGATGCCCTTTTCCCGCTATGACGCGGCGCAGCAGGTCACGCGCTATGCGCAGATCGACGTGGCCCACAATGAGTATCTGAACATTCTGTTCCATCAAGGCCTGCCGGCGCTGGGCTGCTATCTGGCCATGCTGGCCATGCTTGGCTGGCGCTGGCTGCATACCCGCAGCGCGGCCGCGGCGATTCTGGGCGCCGGGGTGCTGTGCTATGCGGTGCAGGCGCTGTTTGGCTTTTCCATGTGCCCGTCCGCGCCGTTCTTCTGGGCGGTGCTGGGCCTGCTGATGGCGGCGCTGCGGCAGCCGGACGATGAAACCAATCCCCAATCAAGCCCCGGACAAACCCTGTGACAGGAGGTGCGGCACATGAAACGGCGCGATGTCCTCTCAGACTGCCATCCGCTGGTCAGCGCGGCGTTTTTTGCGCTGGTGCTGGGCTTTTCCATGACGCAGATGCACCCGGTCTGCCTGGCTGTTTCGCTGGCTGGCGCGGCGGGTTATACCGCGGCGCTGGGCGGCGGACGCGCGCTGCGCCGCGCGGTGCGTTGCGCCCTGCCGGTGTGGCTGCTGGCGGCGGTGCTCAACCCGCTGCTGAGCCACCGGGGCATGACAATTCTGCTCTATCTGCCCTCCGGCAACCCGCTGACGCTGGAATCGATTGTCTATGGCGCGGCGGCGGCGGGCATGCTGGCGGCGGTGCTGCTGTGGTTTGGCTGCTGCACGGCGGTGATGACCGCAGACAAGCTGCTGTGGCTCTTTGGACGCGCGGCGCCGGCGCTGAGTCTGGTGCTGAGCATGACGCTGCGCTGGGTGCCCCGCTTTGGCGCGCAGCTGCGCGCTGCGGCAGAGGCCCGGCGCGGCCTGGGGCAGCGCGGGGGCCGCATAACCCGGCGCATCTGCGGCGGCGCGGCGGTGCTGTCGATCGTTGTCACCTGGGCGCTGGAAAACGCGCTGGACACCGCGGACAGCATGCGCAGCCGGGGCTATGGCCTGCCGGGCCGCACGGCATTTTCCATCTACCGGCTGAGCTGCCGCGACCGGGGCATGCTGGCCTGGCTGGGCTTCTGCGGGCTGTATCTGCTGGCGGGCTGCCTGGCGGGGGGGCTGGACTGGCGCTATTATCCCACCCTGCGGGGCGGCGCGGTCACGCCGCTGGGTGTCAGCTTTTTTCTGGTTGATCTGGCACTGTGCCTGACGCCGGTATTTCTCAACAGACAGGAGGCGCGCGCATGGCGGCGTATGAAATCCGGCACCTGAGCTTTACCTATCCGGGGCAGACGGTCCCGGCGATCGACGATGTGTCGCTGTGCGTGCCCAGAGGGGCGTTTGCGGTGCTGTGCGGTCCCTCGGGCAGCGGGAAATCCACGCTGCTGCGGCAGCTCAAGCCGCTGCTGGCGCCCCATGGCCGGCGCAGCGGCGAGATCGATTTTGCTGGCCAGCCGCTGGCCCGGCTGGATCAGCGCGAGCAGAGCCGCCGCATCGGCTTTGTCATGCAGTCGCCGGAGAGCCAGACCGTCACGGACAAGGTCTGGCACGAGCTGGCCTTCGGCCTGGAAAGCCTGGGCTGCCAGACGCAGGAAATTCGCCGCCGGGTGGCGGAAATGGCCTCGTTTTTCGGCATTGAGGGCTGGTTTCACCGAGAGACGGCCGGCCTGTCCGGCGGGCAGAAGCAGCTGCTCAGTCTGG
>CACXCV010000063.1 GCA_902766215.1 Oscillospiraceae bacterium | reverse complement strand
TATCTGTGCCGCTATGTCCACCACATCGACGGCCTGCCCGACTTCAGCGCCCTGCGCTTTACCAAATACAACCAGTATGAGAGCATGATCCTGCCGCTGGTGAAATATCTGGAGTCCCACGGCGTGCGCATCGAATACGGTATGGACGTGAAAAACGTCATCATTGAAACCGAGGGCGACAAGAAGGTTGCCAAGCAGATTGTCTATGTCAAGGACGGAGAGGAGCAGACCATTGACCTCATCGAGGATGACCTGGTGTTCATCACCAACGGCTGCTGCACCGACACCTCCTGCTATGGCGATCAGTCCCATGCGCCCGATCTGTCCGGCGTAAAGAACGGCTGCGGCGAATCCTGGGATATGTGGAAGGCCATTGCCGCCCAGGCGGAGCACGGCGAGTTCGGCAACCCGGACACGTTCTGCTCGGACGTCAGCGCCACCAACTGGATGAGCGCCACGGTGGCCACCTCGGACGAGGAAATCATCCGCCACATCATGAATATCTGCAAGCGCGACCCCCGCGAGGGCAAGGTGACCACCGGCGGCATTGTCACCGTCAGGGACAGCATCGACAACTGGTACCTCTCCTGGACGATCAACCGCCAGCCGCAGTTCCACGCGCAGGACAAAAACATGGTGCTGGTCTGGCTGTATTCGCTGAACACCAACAAAGAGGGCAACTATGTGAAGAAGGCCATGCGGGACTGCACGGGCGAGGAGGTCTGCAGCGAGTGGCTGTACCACATCGGCGTGCCGGAGGACCGGATCAAGACGTTGGCCTGCGAGGCCTGCAACACCACCACCTGCTATATGCCGTATATCAACGCCTTCTTCCAGCCCCGCAAAGAATCCGACCGGCCGAAGGTCGTGCCCGACGGCGCTGTCAACTTTGCCTTCATCGGCCAGTTTGCCGAGACCCCGCGCGACACCATCTTTACCACCGAGTATTCCATGCGCACCGGCATGGAAGCGGTGTATACGCTGCTGAACGTTGACCGCGGCGTGCCGGAGGTGTGGGGCAGCAAATACGATGTGCGTGAGCTGCTGCGCGCCTGCTATTATGCCATTGACAAAAAGCCCATTACCGACGCCAAGCTGGCCTTTATCGAAAAGGAAGCACTGAAGGTCCTGATGAAAAAGGTGAAGGGCACCGACATCGAAATTCTGCTGAAGCAAAGCGGTCTGATTGAGTAAATCATACAGCCCGCAGGATAGGATAAATGGAACCGCAGCCCGGACGGCTTGTCTGTCCGGGCTGCGGTTTTTCTGCAACAAAAGTAAAATTCAGCCGGACATCTTGACAAGCAGCAAAGCGCGGACTACAATGAATCATGTACACCGCTTGTTATATAACGAAATGTTATTGGCATGGAAAGCGAGGGGACGGTGTCATTGGCACAAAAAACAGACGAACCGGCAAAGACCTGGCCGGGGCGGCGTTCCGAAGGTGGGTGGCTGCATGAGCACAGAGTATGACGGCGATGTGCTGCACGCGCGGCTGCTTTCCCTGCGGGACGAGGCCTACCGGCAGTTTCACTGCCGACTGATCCCTGACGTGGATCCTGCGCGGGTGATCGGCGTGCGCACGCCGCAGCTGCGGGCCCTGGCCCGTGAGCTGGAGCGGACGGGGGAGGCAGAGGCGTTTTTGCGTCAGCAGCCCCACCAGAGCTATGAGGAAAACAATCTGCACGGGATTCTGATCTCGCGCATCCGCAGCTTTGACGTCTGTTTGACCTCGGTGGATGAGTTTTTGCCCCATGTGGACAACTGGGCCACCTGCGACATGCTCTCGCCCAGTGTGCTGGCCCGGCAGCCCCAGCGGCTGCTGGAGGCCGTTGACCGCTGGCTGCATTCCGGCGAACCTTACACGGTGCGCTTTGGCATCGGGCGGCTGATGGCGCACTTTCTGGACGAGCAGTTTTCCCCGGCCTATCCGGAGATGGTTGCGGCGGTGCAGTCTGACAAATATTATGTTAACATGATGCGCGCCTGGTATTTTGCCACGGCGCTGGCCAAGCAATATGAAGCGGTGCTGCCCTATTTTGCAGAGCAGCGGCTGGACAGCTGGACGCATCAAAAAGCCATTCAGAAGGCGGTGGAGAGCTTTCGCGTTGCGCCGGAGCACAAGCAGGCGCTGCGGGCGCTGCGCCGGACGGCAGGGCGCGCAAAGGTGCAGCCTACAAACAATCAGGAGGAAACGACATGCTGAAAATTGAACATCTGACCAAGACCTATGCGGATAAAAAGGCAGTAGATGACCTGAGCCTGCACATTCTCCCCGGCGAAATCTACGGCTTCATCGGCCATAACGGCGCCGGCAAGACTACTACGCTGCGCTCCGTGGTGGGCATCCTGCAATTTGACTCCGGTGAGATTTTCATCGATGGAAAGTCGGTGAAGGCCGATCCGCTGGCCTGCAAGCGCGAGACTGCCTACATCCCCGACAACCCCGACCTGTATGATTACATGACCGGCATCAAATATCTCAATTTCATCGCGGACATCTTCGGCGTGAGTGCGGCGGACCGGCAGGTCCGCATCCGCGAATACGCCGGCCGCTTCGATCTGACCGACGATCTGGCCCAGCCCATCGCCGCCTATTCTCACGGCATGAAGCAGAAGCTGGCCATCATCGCCGCCTGGCTGCACCAGCCCAAGCTGATTATCATGGACGAACCCTTTGTGGGCCTGGATCCCAAGGCGGCGCACCTGCTCAAGGGCATGATGCGTGAGCTGTGCGACGAGGGCGGGGCAATCTTCTTCTCCACCCATGTGCTGGAGGTGGCTGAAAAGCTCTGCGACAAGGTGGCCATCATCAAGGACGGCCGGCTGATCCGCTCGGGCACCATGGAAGAGGTAAAGGGCGACGATTCGCTGGAGGAAGTGTTCCTCGAGCTGGAGGACGAAGCATGCTGAAGGTATTGCTGAAAAAGCAGCTGGGGGAGATTTTCCGCAGCTACTTCTACGACGCGAAAAAGAACCGTGCCCGCTCCAAAGCTGCCACGGCAGCCTATATCGTCCTGTTTGTGGGCCTGATGGTCGGCGTGCTGGGCGGCATGTTCACCTATCTGTCGCTGGCCATCTGCCGGCCGTTGATGGCAGTGGGGATGGACTGGCTGTATTTTGCCCTGCTGGGGGGCTTGTCGGTGCTGCTGGGCGTGTTCGGCAGCGTGTTCAACACGTTTTCCAGCCTGTATCTGGCCAAGGATAACGACCTGCTGCTGTCCATGCCCATCCCGGTGCCCGTGATTATGGCTTCGCGGCTGCTGAGCGTGTACCTCATGGGCCTGATGTATTCGGGCGTGATTCTGCTGCCGGCGGTCATTGTCTACTGGATTGTCGGTTCGGCCAGCGTGGGGGCCATTGTCGGCTCGCTGCTGCTGCTGGTTCTGGTTTCCATCTTTGTGCTGACGCTCTCCTGCGCCCTGGGCTGGGTGGTGGCCAAGGTCAGTCTCAAGCTGAAGAACAAGAGCTTTATCACCGTGCTCATTTCGCTGGTGTTCCTGGGCGGATACTATTTCTTCTATTTTAAGGCGCAGTCGATGATCACCGACCTGCTTGCCAACGCGGCGGAATATGGCGCAAAGATCAAGGGCGCGGCTTATCCGGTCTATCTGTTCGGCCGGGTGGGCACGGGCGACTGGCTGGCCATGCTGGCTGTGGCAGCGGTCGTGCTGGCGTTGTTTGGGCTGATGTGGGCACTGATTTCCCGCAGCTTTTTGAGGATTGCCACCTCCACCGGGCGCACGGCGCGCCGGGTTTACCGCGAGCGCGCGGCCAAGTGCCGCGGCACCGGCGCGGCGCTGCTGGCCAGGGAGATGGGCCGCTTTGTCTCCAGCCCCAACTATATGCTCAACTGCGGCCTGGGCGTGGTGCTGCTGCCGGTGTGCGCCGCGCTGCTGCTCTGGAAGGGCGGCGTGCTGGTTCAAACACTGAATGCAGTTTTTGGCGAGCGGGCCAGCACGGTGCCGCTGCTGCTGTGCGCGGCGGTGTGCATGATCGCCGGGATGAACGACATGGCCGCCCCCTCGGTGTCGCTGGAGGGGAAAAGCCTGTGGCTGGTGCAGTCGCTGCCGATCCGGCCGTGGCAGGTGCTGCGGGCCAAGCTGGCGGTGCAGCTGCTGCTGACGGAGATTCCTGCGCTGCTGTGCGTGCTCTGCCTGGCTGCGGTGTGTTCCCTCTCACCGGCAGAACTGCTGACGGCGGTGCTGCTGGTGCTGTCCTGTGGGCTGCTGCTGGCGCTGCTGGGGCTGGTGCTGGGCCTGAAGATGCCCAACCTTGCCTGGACCAGCGAGATTACTCCCATCAAGCAGAGCGGCTGCGTGCTGATCGCCCTGTTTGCCGGGATGCTTTACACCGTGCTGCTGTGCGTCGGCTTTTTCGCGCTTTCCGGGTGGAAGCTGGGCTTTGCCGGGTATACTGCCGTGTTTGCCGCGGCAACGCTGGCCGTGTCGGCGGGGCTGTACCTCTGGCTTCGCAAGCGGGGTCCGGCGGTGTTTGCCGCGCTGTAACGGCCTGATCTATAAACGGAAACAAGGGAGCGCCTGCTTTTTGCAGGCGCTCCCTGCTGCTGTCTGCGGGCCGGCGCAGTGCAGGATGAAAACGCGAAATGCCTTGACAATGGTTCTGATTAGAACTATAATACAATAGTTCAAAATAGAACGATGCGGAGGTGCAGCCCTTGACCATGAACGAATTCTGGGACTTTGTGCGCGCAGCCGAGCGGGAATATGCGGCATATCGCAAGCGGCTCATGACACAGTTCGCCCTCTCGGCCGCGGAGACGGACATTGTCATGTTTTTAGCCAACAATCCCGGCTATGACACGGCGGCGCAGATTGCCAGGGCCAGAAAAATCCCCAAGTCGCAGGTATCGCTGGCTGTCAATGCCCTGCTGGAGAAGGGGCTGCTGCGCGGCCTTTACCGCGCGGGGGATAAAAAAAGCCTTCATCTGTCGCTGACCGCTGTCGCCGGGCCGGTGGTCCGCTATGGCCGGGCGCAGCAGGCCGCCTTTGGCGAAGAGCTGTTTTCCAACTTTACCGAGGAGGAAAAGGCGGAATTTGCACGCCTGCACCAAAAAATCGCCAAGAATATCGCGCACAAAGGAGAATGAAAATTATGCAGCATGTATTGCTTACCATTATCGTCTGTCTGTTTGCCGGCCTGGGCGCCGGCCTGGGCACCGGCTTTGCGGGGATGAGCGCCGCGGCGGTGATCACGCCGATGCTGGTCACCTTTCTGGGCATGGAGCCATATGCGGCGGTGGGGATTGCCTTGGCCTCGGACGTGCTGGCCAGCGCCGTTTCAGCCTATACCTATGGGAAAAACAAAAATCTGGACATTAAAAACGGCTTGGTCATGATGCTGACGGTGCTGGCGTTCACCGTGGTCGGAAGCTATGTGTCCAGCCTGGTTCCGTCGGCGACAATGGGCAGCTTTTCGGTGGTAATGACGCTGCTGCTGGGCGTCAAGTTCATTGTCAGGCCGGTTATGACAACCAAAGAGGACATGCAGGCCGGCTCGGCCGCGGCCAAAGTGGTCAAGTCGGTAATCAGCGGCATGATCGTGGGCTTTATTTGCGGCTTTGTCGGCGCGGGCGGCGGCATGATGATGCTTCTGCTGCTGACCAGCGTGATGGGGTACGAGCTGAAAACAGCAGTTGGCACCAGCGTGTTCATCATGACCTTCACGGCGCTGACCGGCGCTGTGTCTCACTTTGCCATTGGCGGTGCGCCGGAGTGGCTGCCGTTTTGCCTCTGCGTGGTGTTCACGCTCACGTTTGCCAGACTGGCGGCGTGCATTGCAAACCGTGCCAGCGCCAAGACGCTCAACCGTGCCACCGGCGTCATCCTTGTGACGCTGGGGGTTGTGGTGCTGGGCTTCTCGCTGCTGAGATGAAGGAGCGCAGGACCCCAATTTGCGCCCGGCACTGCCGGGAGAAATAGAAAAGGCGCTCCCTGCGGGATCATCCCGCGGGGAGCGCCGGTTTTTTGTGCAGGGGAGTTATTGCTTGGTGCTGTCGCCGCTTGCCGCAAGCTGGCCAAAGCGGACAATCATGGCCGCGGCCTCGGCGCGGGTGGCGGTGCCGGCCGGATCCAGCCGGTTGGCGCCCTTACCGGTTACCACGCCGTGGGTATAGGCCCAGCTCATGGCCTCGCCGGCCCAGGAGGAAATCTGATCCCGATCAGCAAAGTCGGGCAGGGTGCTGCCGGCGCTGGACACATTCCAGCCCTTCTTCGCAGCCAGGCGGAACAGAACGGCCGCCAGTTGCTCGCGGGTAATGGGGTCGTTGGGGCCGAAGGCCGTGCTGCTGAAGCCGTTGACAATGCCCTCTGCGGTGGCCCAGCGGACGGCCTCAGTGTAATAGGCCTCGGGCGCCACATCGGCATATTGCAGCGCCAAATTGACCACAGGCTTGCCCTCCATGCGCCAGAGGATGGTGACCAGCATGCCGCGGGTCAGAACGCCATGGGGATCAAAGCGGGTAGCGGAGGCGCCGTTCATCAGGCCCTCGCGGAGCACGGCGTCCAGATATTCGTGATACCACTGGGTCGTGTCCAGGTCGTCATAGCGGAGGCTGGGACAGGTCTTGCTGTGGTCGTCCGACGGCTTGGAGGGATTGGCAGGCTTGGACGGCGTGGAACCGTCGGCCTGCTTGTTGTCCAGCGTCACGGTGTACGCCGGACCCTCGCCGTCGGCATAGATCTGCTCGTCCTGCTGCTGCGTCTGCACCTCGACCTGCGAGGTGATGTTCTGCTTCAGGAAGGAGAACTCCAGCGTGCCCAGCACTTCGCCAGCGTCTGCACGGCTGCGCTCGGCATAGGCAAAGAGGATGGTGCCCGGCGTCAGCTCATACCAGGTGCTCAGCGTCGAAGCGCCGCTGACGGAGCGCAGCTGCAGCTCCTCCGGATTATAGCGCACGGTGGCGATGCCGCTGACGGTGGCCGCATCCGCGGACAGGGTCATGCGGGCGATGCCGTTGACAGCCTGGAGCTGCTCGGCGGGGGAGACCGCCTCGCGCACAGGGACAACGCTGTTCAGCGTGCCGGCTGCCGGATTGCCCTGGGTGATGGGCGCGGCCTTCACGGTTTTAAACTGACCCTTCGCCTGCTCAAAGGCGCTGGCGGCGTCGGTCCGGGCGTGATTCGCGCGGACCTCGGTTACGCTGACCGGGAAGGTGGTGTTGCCAAAGCTGCCCAGCCGTGCCGAGCGGAAGGTTTCGCTCTGGCTATCGTAGCGCAGCCAGTAGAGCGCAGAAGTCGTGCCGTTAAACTGGGTGAGGAACAGCTCGCCGTCATCCGCCACGGTCAGCGAGCAGAGCATGTTCCAGTTTTCGTCTCCCGGGTACTCGAGCTGCAGGTCGGTGGATATGGGCTGATATGCGCCGTAATAGCTGCCGTCCTCGCCCTGATACAGCCACAGCAGCCAGATGTTGTTGGCGTCGTCAAGCAGGTAATACTTTTCTGCCTCGTGCGTCTCGCTGGTGTCCGGGTCGGTATACGAACCCTGACCCGCGGAGGCGATGGCAACAAAGCTATATGCGTCATAGCT
>CACXCV010000062.1 GCA_902766215.1 Oscillospiraceae bacterium | reverse complement strand
GTCTCGGTGCCAACTTCGTTGACGCCGGTGGAGAAGAACAGGTCGCCCACTGCAGTGTAGTAGCCCTTGGTCTTCTCGAGGTCAGTGATGATGAACACGGACTCGCCGATGTCCTTGTGACCGGAGGTCAGGCGGACGGTCTCGAACGCATCCTCAACAACCGTGTTACGGTTGCCGTTGGTTCTGTAGTTGCCGGTCACGATGTCGCGCAGGGACAGGGCATCGTCGCGGTCGTACAGATACAGCTGGGTGTAACCCTCGTTCAGGGAAACGTCGTTGTTGGCAACGTGGCCAGTCAGAGCGTACTCGTACAGGTCGAGGTCAGCTTCCTGGTTGGCAACGATGACGCCGTAGACGATCTGCTTGCCGAAGTACAGCTCCAGAGCGGTGCCGCCAGCATACAGAATGGTGTCAACGTTCGCAACGTCGTTGTTGAAGTAGCCCTTGACCACGTCGCTGAACAGGAAGTTGTAGATCAGCAGAGCGATGTCGTCACGGGTGCAGTTCTTGTTGGTGTCGCCATAGAAGCGGTCCATCAGGCCGACTTCCTTAGCCAGGGACAGGGTGTTGGCCTTCCACGCTGCGCCAACATTCTGCAGGCCCTCGATCTGAGCGTCATAGCCCAGAGTGCCAAGGATCATCTTCAGAGCTTCGACAATGGTGACGGTATCGCCGGGGCGATACTTGCCGTTGCCGTCGCCGACGACCATGCCGTTATCGGTGCAGTACTGGATGCCAGGAGCAGCCCAGCCATAGCCGTTGTTCACGACGTCGGTGTAGGTCATGTGACCGTAGTTGTAGCTATCGATCATAGCCTTGTCGCCGCCCACCTTCACGCGGGCGAGGATCATAGCGAGTTCGGCACGGGTAACGTCCTTACCGGGCTTGTAGCTGCCGTCCTCGTAACCCTCGACGATGCCGAGGGCGTTCAGAACGCGAACTTCCGGCTGATACTTAGACTCGGAAAGATCGCTGATCTGCTCTGCCGGTGCAGCGCTGGCGGTCAGCATGAAGCTGGCGACCATGGCGATGACCAGAACCAGAGACAGAACTCTCTTCAGATTCTGCATAGAGTATTCCTCCTTTATATATTTGGATTTGGCCCCTGTCCCGCGTGGAGGGACACTGGGGTCATGTTCCGGTTGTAGAATACAACAAGCGAAGCCCCTTGTAAAGGGCTTCGCTTGTTTTGTAACCCAAGTGTAACGAAGCGCGCGCTGCTGTTTTGCCGCGCCGCCGCGGCAAAACCCGCGGTTTACTGCGCCGAAACGACCGTTCCCTCGCCGATGCCGCTGCCGTTGAAGGCGTCGATCTGCATGAAATAGGGCACGCCGTCGTTGAGATAGCGCATGGTCAGCTCGTTCTTGCCATAGACCAGGGTGCTGTGATACAGCTTATCCGGCGCAATGCCCCAGCGGACATTATAGCCGTCGGCGCCCTCGCTGGCGTCCCAGTGCAGGCGGGCCACACAGCCGTCGTCCGGGTCGCGGGCGATGGACACATTGGCCGGGGCCTTGGGGGCCTGGCCAGGCGCGTGGCCAAACACGCGCAGGCCGGTCATGGCAAAGTTGCCATAGAACGGCGTTTCCACCGAGGTCAGGCGCAGATAGCGGATCTGCACGCCGTCCTCCAGCACAACCAGGTCGTGGATCATGTTGGTTTCGCTCTGGCGCTTGTCGCACAGCGTCTGCCAATGCTCGCCGTCGGCCGAGCCCTCCAGCAGCCAGCGGTGATAGCAGTGCTGCTCCTCGGGCGGCAGCACGCTGAAGTGGTTATAGGGGATGCCCAGCAGGCCCTGCACGTCGTGGTCGCAGAAGTTCAGCTGCACGGCGCGGACATCGTCCACCTGGCCCAGGTCCAGCATAACCCACTCGCCGGGGCGGCGGCGGGAGGCAGCCCAATAGGTGCGGCTGCTCTCGTTGGTCAGGTTCTCCACCGGGTGCTCGGCAATCGCGGACGAAGCCGTGGCCGGCTTGTTCCACGACAGCAGCATCCAGCCGGTAAACAGGCTGTTGGGGTCAGCCTTGCCCTGGGGCATGATGTGCGGATAGTCATAATAGTTCTGGTTGCAGTACATGATGCCGTCGGCGTCGAAGCCCAGGGGGAAGATGCCCATCTTGCGGGCCGAGCAGGGGGCCGCGCCGATCATGGTCGTGGCATGCCACCAGTTGCCGTATTCGTCCTCGAAGGAGCTGCCGTGGCCCGCGCCCTCATAGAAGCCGCCGCGGCAGGTGGAGAAGGGGCTGTTGTCGCAGTAGGTAAACGGGCCGAGGGGCTTGTCGGAGACATAGCAGCCGTCGGCATAAACCGGCAGCTCGGTGGCCGGGGCGGCATACTGGAGGTAGTATTTTCCGTCGTGCTTGTTCATATAAGGCCCCTCGATCCAGGGGGCGGTGTTATCCAGACCGGGGGCGTCGGTTTCGCCCTCGCGGAGCATGCCCACCTTGGGGTCGTTGTCCCAGCCGTTGCGCTCAAAGCCGTGATGGGCCGAGTTTTCGCCAAAGAGCACCACGCGCTCGCCCAGGGGCGTCATGGTCTCAGGGTCCATCTCCACGCCCCAGATGGGGTCGACATTGCTGCAGCCCCAATAGAGATACACGCGGCCGTCGTCATCCTGGAACATGCAGGGATCCCAGAACTGGAACGGCGTGGAGACGTATTCGAACTCGCGGGACATGGGGTCCTTGGTGCGGTAGATCGAGGACGGCTCGCGGCTGGAGGCGCACTGATACAGCCAGTCGCCCACCTGGCAGATGTCGCCGGCAGCGCCGGGCATGATGTTCAGGTCCTTGCCGGACTCATGGTGCCAATCGACCAGATCGTCGGTCCACCAGAAGCCCTGCAGCGAGCCGAACATATAATAGCGGCCCTTGAAGCGGACCACTGTGGTGTCGCCCGCGCCGTAATGGGGAATCGGCAGCCGCCCCATGGCAAAGCCAAGACCGGGGGCGCGGCCGGTGGTGTCCATCCGGTTGTCATAGGCCATGTTGACCGGGTTGCAGATGTACTTTTGTTTCACAAGTAGTTCCTCCCTGTGCATTAATATCACAGGGATATCATACCATAAACTTCTGGTAGATACAACAATCCAGCCATTGAAAATATGCTCGCTTTTGTCGGTATTGCCTCTCAGTGCCGGCCCAGCCGGGCAAAAAAGCGAAAGCTCATGGGCCACACCAGCGCCGCGACCATTACGCAGCAGAAATAGCGGATGGCGCTGGGGAACAGCGCTGCACCGAAGAGCAGCGTCATCAGTGGCTTCAGCCCCTCCTTGACGCCCAGCACCAGCGCCAGGCCGATGACGGTTTTCAGCAGCTGTGCCCACCACACCGCCTTGGTGGGGCTGCGCAGCCACCTGCCGTCCACCCAGCAGCACAGGCACATGGCGCTCACCGCGCCCAGCAGCGTCCAGGCGTGCTTCTGCGCCTCGGCCAGGTTGGCCGCGTCGGTGTACGCCGGGAAGGGCCACAGAAGAGCATAGAGCAGATAGCCCACCGACACCGCCAGCATGCCCAGCAGCAGCGCCAGCCAGCGCTGCCAGCGCTCGCCCGCCCAGCGGGCCACCGGATACAGCGCCAGCACCAGCAGCGCGCTGGTGGCCATGGCCGTCAGCACATCCGCCGGGGTGTGTACGCCCAGATACATCCGCGAAAACGCCACCAGCAGCACCACTGCCGGGCAGAGGATCCGCACCCAGCGCCGCCGCTGCGTGACTGCCACCACGCCCAGCGTGGCTGTGATGTTCTGCGTGTGGCCGGAGGGAAAGCTATAGCCGCCCGCCCCCGCTTTGGCCCCCTCGACCACCGTCAGCGACGGGTTGCGCACCCAGGGGCGCGGGATGCGGCAGGTAATCTTCAAAAACATGTTCAGCGTAATGCCGGCAAAGCCTGTCATTAATAAATAGTATCCGTCGCGCTTGTCGGTGCACCAGAACACAAACAACGCCAGCGTCAGAAACAGCGCCTCGCTGCCCAGCAGCGTTACCACGCGCATCACGGCGTCCAGCCAGGGCGCGCGCAGCGACTCCAGAAACGAAAGGAATTCCATAGCGGCCTCCCAACAATACAAGGATACCTTAATTAAAGCACATTCCGTTGGGAAAAACAACGGCAAATTCCCCGCATCGCACCAGTGGTTCCCTGTTGCATTTTTTGCGGAATGGCGTATAATATAGTTAACACACAAAGGAGGTACCTGCCATGCAGACCATTACAAAAGACACCATCATTGGTGATATCCTCGACATCGCCCCCCAGACCGCGCCCCTGTTCCTGTCCATCGGCATGCATTGCCTGGGCTGCCCTGCTTCCCGCGGCGAGACCGTCGAGGAAGCCTGCGCCGTGCACGGCGTCAATGTGGACGAGCTGCTGGCCAAGGTCAACGCCGCCATCGCGGGCTGATTGATGGCCAGGGCATCTGTGCCCATTTCACAACGACTGCTGGTGTGCGCCGGGTATGTTCTGCCCGGCGCACACGTCTGTGATGTGGGCTGCGACCATGGATATCTGGCCATCCACCTGGCGCGCTGCGGCGCGGCCTCGGTGCTGGCCACCGACATTGCCGCCGCCCCGCTGGCCAAGGCCCGGCGCAACATTGCCCGCTTTGGTCTGGACGGGGCCATTTCCACCCGCCTGACCGACGGGCTGGCCGGCGTGGAGGCCGGCGAGTGCGACACCGTCGTCATCGCCGGCATGGGCGGCGACTGCATCGCCGGGATTCTCTCCCGCTGCCCCTGGGTGGGCGACGGGGCGCACCGACTGATCCTCCAGCCGCAGACCTCCGGCAACGACCTGCGCCGCTGGCTGGGGCAGAACGGCTGGCGCATCGCCGGCGAGCAGCTGTGTCAGGACGCCGGACGGCTGTACACCGTGCTGCTGGCGCTGGCCGGCGGCGGCCGGCCGCTCAGCCCGGGCGAAGAGTTTCTCTCCCCGGCGCTGCGGCAGTCCGGCAGCCCGCTGCTGGGCCGCTATACCGACCGGCTGTGCCGGGCGATGGCAGCGGCGGCCGAGGGGCTGTCCCACTCCACCAAGTCGGGGGACCCGCCCCGCCTGGCCTATTATCAGGCCGCCCTGGCCGAGCTGCGCGCCTGGCAGGCCGAACAGGAGGACAAGCCATGATCACCAACCGTGACATTCTCACCTGGCTGCAGGCGCTGGCTCCCCCGGAGCTGGCCGAGAGCTGGGATAACAACGGCCTGCTCTGCGGCCGGCTGGACGCGCCGGCCGGCCGTGTGCTGGTAGCGTTGGACCCGTTTCTCCCCGCAGCAGAGGAGGCGGCCGACTGGGGCGCGGGGCTGCTGCTGACGCACCACCCCCTGCTGTTCCGCCCTGCCCGGGCCGTCACCGACGAAACGGCGCTGGGCCGCACCATGCTGTTTCTGATCGAGCACGGCATCGCCGCCGTCAACGCCCACACCTGCCTGGACTATGCCCCCGGCGGGGTCAACGACGTGCTGGCTCAGTCGCTGGGCCTGTCCGACGTCACCGGCAGCGGGCTGTGGCGCGGTGGGCGCGTGTTTCCCCAGCCGCTGGCGCTGTTTGCCGCCCATGTGCGCGACGCGCTGGGTGCAGGCGGGCTGCGCTATTGCGATGCTGGCCGCCCGGTCGAGCGCGTGGCCGTCTGCGGCGGCGCAGGGATCGACTGCCTGCCCGAGTTGGCCGAGGCCGGCTATGACACCTTTGTCACCGGCGATGCGAAATACAACGGCTTCTGGGACGCCGCCGACCTGGGGATCAACCTGATCGACGCGGGTCACTTCCCCACCGAGAACCCGGTCTGCACCATGCTGGCCCAGTCGCTGGCCGAGGCCTTTCCCCAGTTGGAGGTGCGTCTGTCCCGGCAGCACCGGGACATCATACAGTTTTTATAACAGACTTTGCACAAGCCGCTTTTATAACCGCTTTATACAAATTGATACAAACCGCCCCCCTGCGCGCACAGCGCCGGGGGGCGGTTTTCCTGCTGCGGTACTCGCAGCGTGCCTTTTGCTGGCGGGCCGCAGCTTTTTCATCATTTCCCCGCGGGCGCCGAGCGCCGCCAGACGGCTACAGTCCGTAATGAATGACCCATTTGTTCCTGCTCCGCGCGGTTTCCAGCAGCGCTTTCAGCAGCGCCAGGTTGGGATTCTTCCCAACCACCCGGATCATCGCGTCCATGGACGAGGGCGGGATCAGCGTAATGCCGCAGTACGCAAGCCCCTTGCCCCGGACAGACAGGGTGTGCCAGCAGAAATCCACCGTTTCCAGCTCTGCGAGTATTGGGTCTATGTCTTCATCGTCCACAGAAATGCAGGCATATTTCTGCGGCTCATAGGCGTCATATCGCACCCCTTGCCGCGGGGCGTCCTGCATCAGGCCAAACTCGTGCTTTGCCACTGTGTCCCTCCTGCCGCTTTCGGCCTGCCAGCATCCCACCGCACAGCCGCCGGGGTTGTGTTTCCTTCCTCGCTTCGCGGGCCGCCGGTTTAGAGCGGGCGCTTTTTCATCTGGCCCCAGGGCCGGGGATAGCCCGCCGGGGCGGGGCGCGTCTGCTCCACGGCGATGATCGTGCGGCGCTGCCCGTCCGGCAGGCGCAGCGGGTCAATCCGCCGCAGCGTGCCGCCCAGAAGGCGGATGGCCTCCGCTGCTTCCGAAGCCTCCTGTTCGCCCTCCGGCCCCTTAAGCGCGTAAAACCAGCCGCCCACGCGCACCCGGGGCTGACACAGTTCGCACAGCAGGTTCAGCCGCGCCACCGCGCGGGAGGTCACCACGTCAAACTGCGGGGCAAATTCCTCCGCCCGGGCGGCCACGGTCTCGGCCTCGATCCCCAGACCGGGCAGCGTCTGCGCCAGCCAGCGGATCTTCTTGGCCGTGCTGTCCAGCAGCGTCAGCCGCAGCGAGGGGCAGGCAATCTTCAGCGGCACGCCGGGAAAGCCCGCGCCCGTGCCCACGTCCAGCAGCGAACAGCCGTCCAGCTCCGCCGCCGGCAGCAGCGCCAGCGAGTCCAGCAGATGCAGCCGTGCAAAGTCCGCCGGGTCGGTCACGGCCGTGAGGTTCATCACCCGGTTCTGTGCCAGCACCGCCTGGCCAAAGTCCAGCAGCCGGCTGATCTGCTCCCCGTCCAGCGCCAGACCCAGGGCTGGCAGGCCCTCCCGCAGGCTGCGCTCCATCAGTTCTCGCTCGTCCACGTCAGTTCCTCCGTGACAATCTTCATCTCGCCGGCGTGCTTCCGGCGGAAGTCCGCCACCTGCCGCACGCTGTCCAGCGCGTGCTGCCCCACGGGCGAGAGCGTTTCGGTGAATTCCGTGCCCTCGACATAGTACCCGTCGGTGTTGACCACCGGCAGCAGCGGCTCCAGGTCGTCCATCAGCTGCATATAGGCCGGGCCGTCCCAGCCGCAGAGGCGGAACATCTCGTTCATCAGATAGGCCGGGCTGATGTCCGGCCCCCGGCCGACAAAGTCGCTGCCCAGCTGCGTCTTGGCCGCATCGTTGGCCCAGATCAGATACGGCGTGGTGTAATAGTTGTAAAAGCCCTCCTCGGTGTCGGTGTCCAGGTTGATGCCCAGCTCGTTGTAGACGCTGTTACCGTCGCCCAGCCAGGGCTTGTGATCACCGAAGAGCACCAGCACCACCGGCTCGCTGTCCCCGGCCAGCCGCTGGCGCAGCAGCTCCAGCTGCGTCACCGTGTCGCGGATCGAGCCAAGATAGTTGTTGAGGATATAATACGTCTCGGAGCTGACCTCGCCCGCGGGGACATAGTGCCCGTCGCCCCAGGCCAGGCCCGCCGTGGGATAGGTGGCGTGGCCCTGATAGGTCACGTGGAAGGAGAAATAGGGCCGGAAGGTCTGCTCCTCCGCCTCGATGCTGCCGGAGTCCACCGCCGCCGCAGCCGACTCGGAATACATCGGGCGGGTGCCCTTGAGATACCGCTGATAGACATCATCCAGGAACAGATCGTCCTTATACAGATATTCGGCAATGTCGTCCACCATGGTCTCGTAATAGCCTTCCCAGAAGTCATAGCTCTCAAAGCCCAGGAAGCGGTTGATGTTCTCGCGGTTATAAAACCAGCCGTAGATCGGGTGGCTGCCAGTCACGTTATAGCCCTGCCCGGCCAGATAGCGCACATAGCTGCCCGTGTCCTGGTCATAGCCGTCGTCCGGCACCCAAAAATCGCCGGTCAGGGCGCAGCGCTCGGTGTTGACGGTGCCGGCGGCAAAGATGTTGGTCACCAGGCGGCCGGAATAGCTCTCACTTTCCATCTGGTGCAGGCCGTCATAGACCTCCGGCGCGATGCCCTCGATGTTCAGGTCGCTCAGGTCGGAAAAGGCCTCCAGCATGATCATGATCACGTTGACCTTTTTCCCCTCGGGGATGTCGGCGCCCTCATAGGTGACCTGGGGGGCCTGCTCCTCCGCCGGCACGTCATCCGGCTCGCTGGGCTGCACAGTGACCGTGGCGCCGTCACTGGAAAAGTCCACCGCCGCCTGCTGTCCCTCCTCCGCGGTCAGCAGCTCGCCGGCGGAATAGAGGAACGGATACCAGTAGCCCTTGCCGATAAAGCGGTCGGTGGCGCGCTTGCGGGTGAGAACGTCATAGTTTTCGGTATACTCGTCATAGATCGTCTGGCTGACATACAGCCGCGACAGCGGCCAGAGCGCCACGAGCACCGCCGCAGCCACCGCCGCCCGGCTGCGCCAACCCCAGCGCCCGCGCACCAGCGCCAGCAGCAGCAGCGTGCCTGCCGGCACGGCCGCAATGGCCAGAATCACGCGGCCGCTCAGCTCGATGTGATAGTTGCCGGCAATGGCCGCGCCCTCGCGCAGCAGCAGCAGCTTGGAGGCGTCAAACGGGTCGTCGCGGAAGCAGAGCATATAATAGTGGATCAGCGACGGCAGCAGAATCACCACCGACGAAGCCAGCCACGCAATCCACGCCCGGCCCACAGCGGCATAAAGCGCCAGCATCAGGATCAGCGGCGGCAGCAGGTTGAGCAGCAGGATCATCGGCGAGCGGAAATACCCGGCGAACACCGCCCCGTCGCGGGCGCCATAGGCCAGCGCCAGCGACATTACGCCCAGCAGCAGCCCCATCAGGGTCACCATGCCCCAGTTCCACACCGCAAACCACGCCCGCCCGGCGGGCGTGAGCGTCTGGGCCTCCCGCTGGAACAAAAAGCAGCTCCGGTATGCCCGGGCCAGGCGCGTCTGCCCGGCCCGCTTGAAAAAGTTTGTATCGCTTGCCATGCTATCTCCTCGGATGTCTGTAATTTTGGGTCTTGAAAGCGCCTGCCGCCCGAAGGCGGCAGGCGCTCGGGTGCGTCCGGCTCAGAACGCCAGGCGCTGGGTCAGCCAGTTCTCCAGCTCGCTGATGGGGATGCGCACCTGCTCCATGCTGTCGCGCTCACGAACGGTCACGCAGTGGTCCGCCGGGGTCTTGTCGTCGCCCACGGTGGCAAAGTCCACGGTGATGCAATAGGGCGTGCCGATCTCGTCGAAGCGGCGATAGCGCTTGCCGATGGAGCCGGCGTCGTCAAACTCGACGTTAAAGCTCTTCTGCAGCTGCTGATAGATCTCGGTGGCGGGGCCGCTGAGCTTTTTGGACAGGGGCAGGATGGCAGCCTTCACCGGCGCCAGAGCCGGATGCAGGTGCAGCACCGTGCGCACGTCGTTCTTCTCGGCGTCAACCACCTCTTCGTCATAGGCGTTGCAGAGGAAGGCCAGGGTCACGCGGTCGGCGCCCAGGCTCGGCTCGATGACATAGGGGATATAGTGCTCGTTGCTCTCCTGGTCGAAATAGCTCATGTCCTGGCCGGAGCAGGTCTGGTGCTGGGTCAGGTCATAGTCGGTGCGGTCGGCCACGCCCCACAGCTCGCCCCAGCCGAAGGGGAACAGGAACTCAAAGTCGGTGGTGGCCTTGGAATAGAAGGCCAGCTCGGACGGCTCGTGGTCGCGCAGGCGCAGCACGTCGTCGGTCATGCCCAGGTTCAGCAGCCACTGGTGGCAGAACTCGCGCCAGTAGGCAAACCACTCCAGGTCGGTGCCGGGCTTGCAGAAGAACTCCAGCTCCATCTGCTCAAATTCGCGGACGCGGAAGATGAAGTTGCCCGGGGTGATCTCATTGCGGAAGCTCTTTCCGATCTGCGCAAT
>CACXCV010000061.1 GCA_902766215.1 Oscillospiraceae bacterium | reverse complement strand
GTGCAGTCACCCGCAAAGTATCTTCGGCGCAAATGAGCTTAACTTCCGTGTTCGGAATGGGAACGGGTGGACCCTCATCGCAATCAACACCAACTGAGTGCTTTCTGCGGCGCTTTGTTTTGTTGCTTTCCGTGAAAGCTCCATTATATTAACACGGGGTAGGGGGTTTGTCAAGCGCTTTTTTTCAAAAAAAGAAAAAAAGATGGAGAGGAGCATGGATCCTCTCCATCCCGGGGTTATAAACGCTTATTTGCCGAAGCCGGCATAGATCTGGTTGCGTGCTTTCCGTTCGGCCAGCGGCAGCTTTTCGGCCTCGTCGATCTCATAGGTGCCAAAGGTGTCGTACAGGCGGGAGGCGGGATCGACCTCGACATAGGTGCACCACGGGAGCCAGTGATACTGGCCGCCCAGCCGCTGGTCATAGAACCGGCAGGCCTCGTGGTTCAGGCCGGGGATGGCATAGCCGATGCTGCCGTCCACGTCGTTGCACTGCTGCGGGTTTTTGCTCAGGAACTTGGCCAGCCTGAGATATTCGGCGTCGTCGGTGAGCAGATAGATCCGGTAGAACACATAGGAGCAGGCGGCCATGTAGACGTCGGCGTCGGAGTGGCCGGTGGCGATCAGGCTCTGGCCGGAGATGTTGCGGGTGTTGAAGGGATGGATGGGATGATTGGTAACCACCGGAAAGGCCCAGGTATAGGTCCAGGTGATGACATAGTCTGCAGCGCCGCAGGCGGCGTCCAGCCACTTCTGCTCGTGGGTCAGGTCATACAGGGACAGGAAACCGAAGATGGCATAGATGGCCGACTCCTTGTCATAGACATCGGAGTTGTCGCAGGTGCCGCCGCGGTATTCCAGCTGCAGGAAGGTGTGGTCATAGGCCCAATTGCCGGCGCGCAGCGCGGCCTCGCGATAGCGCTCGTCGCCGGTGGTCAGATAGAACTGCACCAGGAAGCGCACCACGGCAATGGTGTTGGCCTTGGAGTCCAGGCACATGCCGCCCTTGGCGTCATAGCAGCGGTAGTAGCTGCCGTCCTCGTTCTGGCAGGCCACCAGCCAGTTGGCTACGGTGGTGCAGTAGTTCAGCCACACGGGGCGCTCGTCGCCGCGCTTTTTCAGGTAGAGATAGGCGTCGAGGACGTTTTCCATGCCGTCGCCAATCATGCGGGGCCAGAACGGCTCCTCCTGGAATTCGTCCAGGGGTGGGTTGAACCACAGGTTGGGCGCGCCGATGCTGCTCAGGCCGCGGCTGCACCAGAAGTCAACCACGTTCACGCCCTTCTGATAGGCCTCGGGGTCGTTCTCCTTGTCGCCGTAGCGGATCAGCTGATAGCCAATGCCGGGCTGCTGGCCGACAAAGCCATACTGATAGTCCACGTTCTGATCCTGTGCCTCGGGCAGGTAGGACAGGAACGGAATGCCCCAGGAGTTGTTATACTTGCGGGTCTTGAGCTTGAGCAGCTTCATGCTGTTCTGGAACAGCAGCTGGCAGTCGGTGTCGGCGATGGGCGCCATCAGGCGGGCGTTGGTGCTGCGCCACATGGTTTTCATCATCACGCGGAAGTTGTCAAAGCGGCCGAATTCGGCCTGCACGCCGTAGTGGTCGGCATAGCCATCCTTTACCGGATGGAAGATGCGGTCAAAGGTCATGCTGCGCTTACGGGTGGGGTTCATGCCCATGCCGGCAAACAGGAAGCGGGGCGTCTCGCCGTTGGCGGCCGGGTAGACATAGTCGATGCCCAGCGGGTCGTTGTCGCGGTCCAGCGGCAGGCGGGTGCAGGTGGTGTTCAGATCATCATAGAAGATGGTCATGTTCTTGGGCTGGCTCATGCCCAGTGCGCCGATGTCATAGGTGGGGTCCACATAGTGGTTATAGGGGTCGCGGTGCATCGAACGCAGCTTCATATCGGCGGCCAGGCGGGAGAAGGCGACCGTCTCGCCGGAGGCGATGTTCTGCATGGAAAACAGCGGCAGGGCATAGCGCGTCTCCTGCCAGTGAAAATATTCGTTGTCCAGGTTGGCACCCATGAAGTGCTGGGGCACGTGCTTGTTCTGCTGATACCAGACGCCCGGCCCAAAATAGTTGAAGGCGTGGGTGTCCGACGACTCGGCCGGGCGCAGGGTGAACTTGCTGGCATAGCCCCGCTCGTCGGGGGAAGCGTGCAGCACCGTCACGCTGCGCTTGACGGAAAAGCCCAGGCCGCCGGCCTGATAGCAGTCCTCAAAGCGGAAGCGGCTGCCGTATTCTGATTCGATCTCGCCGCTGGCGATGACCGAGTCGGCAGTTTCCGCCACCTTGGTATACGCGGCGTCGAAGAAGCGGGTGATACAGCAATAGTCCAGAACAAAGAGGTAAATGGGCTTGGCATTGGTATACAGGATGCGCTCGCCCTTGCGGACGATGATGCCTCCGCTTTCAAACTGGAGCGCATATCCGGAAGAAAGCTGCATACAAGAATCCCCCCTGATATGATATTGACAAGCTGAAAACATATAAATATTCGAGAAATGAGGATATTAACCTCTGTTTGAGTATATATGACCTTCCAGGAGCTGTCAACAGATAAGTTGGATGTATTGTGCTGCGAAAAAAAGTCGTATAAATGTAAACAAATTTTGCATCGGGCGTTATCCCTTGCCGCCGGGGCGGCAAGTGTGGTACAATGCGGATATCCGGTTCGCAGCCATGCGGCAAGCGGGCCGGACAGAGCAAGTGCGTCAGGAGGCGTGGATATGAAACATCGGAAAAAGGCGGCACTGCTTCTGGGCGCCGGGGCAGCGCTGGGCGTGGCCGCAGCTGCGGCAGGCTGTGTCAGGACCACGGCTAAGGTGCTCCGCCGCCCGGCTGAGCAGCCCCACAAAGAGCCGACGGGCGAGCGCGCCGCACGGATCGAGCAGGTGCGCCGGCAGGCGGCCCAGCTGGCGGAGCAATATCCGCCGGAGGAGGTGACCATCACCTCGGACGACGGGCTGGCGCTGCACGGGCTGGTGTTTACGCCGCCGGACGCGGACAAGGTGGCCGTGCTGGTGCATGGCTATCACAGCAGCGGTCTGCGGGAGTTTGGCAGCATTGCCTGGTATTATATCCGGCGGGGCTGGCGGGTGCTGCTGGTGGACGACCGCGCCCACGGCCAGAGCGAGGGCGACGTGATCGGCTTTGGCACGCTGGACCGGCGCGACCTGCTGCAGTGGCTGCGTTATTGCAGCATCCGTTTCGGGCGGCAGCAGCCGATTGTCATGCACGGCGTGTCCATGGGCGCGGCCACGGTGATGATGGCCACGGGCCTGGACCTGCCGGAGAATGTCCGCGCGGCGGTGGCCGACTGTGGCTATACCAGCGTCTGGGACGAATTTGACCATGTGCTGCACCGGCGGCATCTGCCGGCGGCGCTGTGCCTGCCCCTTGCCGACTGGTGGGCCAGGCGGCGGGCCGGCTATGGCCTGCGGGAGTGCGACGCCTCGCAGGAACTGAAACAGGCTGCGGTGCCGGTGCTGTTCATCCACGGCGAGCAGGACGACTTTGTCCCCGTCTGGATGACCGAGAAAAACTATGACGCCTGCTCCACGCTGAAGATGAAGTGGATCTGCCCAGGCGCGGGACATGCGGAGTCGTGGTTCTGCGACGAGGCAGGCTATACCCGCGCCCTGGACGAGTTTTACGCGGCGGCCCTGCGGCAGTAAAGGCATATATATAACGGATAACAGAAGCGCGGCGGCTGCCTGGATCGGGCAGCCGCCGCATTGTATGAATTTTGGCTTTGACAAACCGCACGCCGGAGGAGCCAGTTCACCGGCGTTGGCCCTCGTCGTCAAAGGTCCGCCTGAGCGCCCGCTCGGTGGGGAAAATGGACAGCACCAGCAAAGCGGCCTGACCAAGACAGAACACAATGCAGGCCGTGCCGAGCGTATCCCCGCTGCTGTGCATAAACGGGAGCATTCCCAGCGCCGAGAGCAGCAGCACCCATCCGCCCCGCCACCACAGGCGGCCACAATAGGCATGGGCAAAGCGCCATGTGTCCTGATTTTTCATCGAGCGTGCGGTGCGATAGCCCAACAGGCCGTTGATCTCCCGGGGACAGTGCTTCCACATCATCCAGCCGGCCAGCAGCATGATGACCGGGGTAAGGAGACAGCATGCAAACAGAACCCAGAAAAAGCCCATCTTACACTTCCCTCCCTGTGCATGAAAAAGCCCGCATGCGCTGGCGCATGCGGGCTTTGGAGCGGGTGAAGGGAATCGAACCCTCGTATTCAGCTTGGGAAGCTG
>CACXCV010000060.1 GCA_902766215.1 Oscillospiraceae bacterium | reverse complement strand
TGAAGCCCGGCAACCTGCGAAAGTAAGGTGCCAAATCCGGCGGTGCAAATCGAAAGATGAGGCAGACTATGCTAAGACGCTCCGCTGCCGCGGGGCGCTTTTTTTGCGCGGAAGGCATATTCAAGGAATACCCAAGAAATGAGGAATAAATGAATGGCAAAACGAATCTTTACCTCCGAGTCCGTAACAGAAGGGCATCCCGATAAAATCTGTGATCAGATTTCTGACGGCGTTCTGGACGCAATTCTGGAAAAAGACCCCCAGGCCCGGGTGGCCTGCGAGACCATCACCACCACGGGCATGGTGTTCGTCATGGGTGAGATCTCCACGTCCTGCTATGTGGACATTCCCGCCATCGCCCGGGAAGTGATCTGCCGCATCGGCTACGACCGGCCGGAGTTCGGCTTCAACGGCAACACCTGCTCGGTGATGACCGCCATCGACGGCCAGAGCCCGGACATCGCCATGGGCGTGGACCATGCCTTTGACGACGACAGCGACACCGGTGCCGGAGATCAGGGCATGATGTTCGGCTATGCCTGCGACGAGACGCCGGAGCTGATGCCCGCTCCCATCTCCTATGCCCATCAGCTGGCCCACAAGCTCACAGAGCTGCGGAAAAACGGGACCCTTCCCTGGCTGCGGCCCGATGGAAAGAGCCAGGTGTCCGTTCAGTATGGCGAGGACGGGGCCGTGGAGCGCATCGACACCGTGGTGGTCTCCACCCAGCACAGCCCGGACATCGACATCGAGACCCTCCGGCAGGAGATTGTGGAGAAGGTCATCCAGGCGACCCTTCCGGCAAAGCTGTTGGATGAAGAGACAAAGTATTATGTCAACCCGACCGGCCGCTTTGTGGTGGGCGGCCCCATGGGGGACTCCGGCCTGACGGGACGGAAGATCATCGTGGATACCTACGGCGGCTATGCTTGCCACGGCGGCGGATGCTTTTCCGGCAAGGACCCCACCAAGGTGGACCGCAGCGCGGCCTATATGGCCCGCCACATTGCCAAAAACCTGGTGGCTGCCGGCCTGTGCCGCAAGTGCCAGATCGAGCTGGCCTATGCCATCGGCGTGGCGCACCCCGTGTCGGTGCTGGTGGACAGCTATGGCACCGGCATTGTCTCCGACGAGCAGCTGGCGGCCCTGGTCAGCCGCTGCTTTGACCTCCGCCCGGCGGCCATCATCCGCTATCTCGACCTGCGCCGCCCCATCTACCGCGCCACCGCCGCCTATGGCCACTTTGGCCGCACGGATCTCGATCTCCCCTGGGAGCGCCTGAACCGCGTGGACGAGCTGAAGGCCGCGCTGTGAGGCGCAAAGCGACAACGCAATTTTCACCGCGCGCCGCCAGAGAGCGGCGCGCGGTTTTTCTCTCCCGCAGGCCGCCCTGCCAGCCCCGCACAAACAGGATCGTCATGGCAAAGCAACAGAACCGTACAATTTTCCCGTTGACAAGCTTTTGGAACTATGCTAGATTTGTACCAGAAAAGCTGTAGCCGGACAAAAGTTTTTTGGCGAAAACAAACAAAACCCAACTGAAAAGGAGCGTTGCGCAATGGAACTCTACAAGGATCTGTCCCGCTCGTTTGAAGAGCGCGCTGCCGATCTGGTCTCCCGCATGACCCTGGAGGAGAAGATTTCGCAGCTGGGCAACCGTGCGGCCCCCATCCCCCACCTGGGCGTTCCCCGCTATAACTACTGGAACGAAGCTTCCCATGGCTATTTCGCCCCCTTCCAGCACCATATGCTGGACGTCACCTCCTTCCCCGTGTGCCTGGCCATGAGCCAGACCTGGGATCCGGAGCTGATTAAAAAGGTGGCCGACGTAATCTCCGACGAGGTTCGCGTGTACCACAACACCGACGGCGACGAGCTGCACATGTGGTGCCCCACCATCAACCTGGCCCGCGACCCCAGAAACGGCCGCAGCGACGAAAACTTTGGCGAGGATCCCTTCCTGGCCGGCAAGCTGGCTGCCAAGTATGTGCAGGGCATGCAGGGCAATGACAAGAAATATCTCAAGACTGTCTCCACCCCCAAGCACTACATGCTCAACTCCAGCGAGAACAACCGCCACCGCGGCTCGGACAACGCCGACGAGGCCACCATCCGCGAGTATTACGGCCGCGTGTTTGAATACGCCATCCGCGAGGGCAAGGCGCAGAGCATCATGACCGCCTATAACCGCATCAACGGCGTGCCCGCCTCCTGCAACGACTTTATGCTGACCACCCTGCTGCGCGAGGAGTGGGGCTTTGACGGCATGGTCGTTTCCGACTGCGGCGCCGTGGGCGACACCTATTGGAACGAAGCCTTTAACCATGGCGACGTCCACTCCGGCCACTACTGGGCCAAGAGCGTGGAAGAGGCCTCGGCCATGACCCTGATCGCCGGCACCGACATGAGCTGCGGCCAGGAGCACAGCGAGGGCCTGAAGAACGCGCTGGATCAGGGCATCATCAGTGAGGACATCATTGACCGCGCGCTGATCCGCATCTTCAGCACCCGGTTCCGCCTGGGCCTGTTTGAAGAGAAGGGCGCCGTCCCCTATGACGCGCTGGGCAAGGCCGACGCCTGCTCCGAGGAGAAGCAGGCCCTGGCCCGCGAGGTGGCCAACGAGTCCATCGTCCTGCTGCGCAACGACAAGAACCTGCTGCCGCTGGACAAGAAGAAAATGAAGTCTGTGCTGGTCGTCGGCCCCAACGCCATCTACCGCGAGCTGGGCGGCTACAGCTGCGGCGGCCGCGGCTCGGTTGACTCGGTGGTCAACGTGCTGGCTCTGGCCGGCATCCAGAACGAGCTGGCCGGCACCGACGTGGAGGTCCGGTATGAAAAGGGCTGGTGCACCGGCAAGGAGAATCCCCGCCGCTTCCACCTGCCCGGCTCGGAGGATCAGCGCCGCGAGATGATCCGCCGCATGGCCGGCCCCGACGCCGACGTGGACGAGATTCTGCGCATTATGCAGCTGCCCGACCGCTATCCTGCCAACGACCCCGACAAGGGCGCCGACAACTACATCCTGTTCGAGCGTGCGCTGGCCGCCGCGAAGAAGGCCGACTATGTCATCGTCATCGCCGGCACCGACTCGACCAACGCCGCCGAGGAGCTGGACCGCACCACCCTCGAGCTGCCCTATGGCCAGAACGAGAAGATCAAGAAGCTGCTGGACGCCAACGAGAACACCGTGGTAGTGATCTCCGCCCTGGGCATGGTCACCGGCGATTTCTTCGACAAGGCCCACACCGTGGTCAACGCACACTTTGGCGGCCAGGAGCAGGGCACGGCCATTGCCAACGTGCTGTTCGGCAAGGTTAACCCCAGCGGCAAGCTGTCCGCTACCTGGTATAAGGAAATGAGCGATCTGCCGCACGTCAACGACTACGGTCTGCGTGAGCACGACACCCTCGACATGAAGACCCGCACCTATCAGTATCTCAAGACCGAGCCGCGCTTCCCCTTCGGCCACGGTCTGAGCTACACCACCTTTGCCTATTCCAACCTGAAGCTGGACAAGACCGAGCTGGATGCCAACGACACCCTGCATGTCACCTGCGACGTGACCAACACCGGCAAGCGTGCCGGCACCGAGATCGTCGAGCTGTACATCGGCAAGATCATCCCCGCCGGCATGCATGACAACAAGCCGGCGCGCCAGCTGAAGGGCTTTGCCAAGGTCGAGCTGAAGCCCGGCGAGACCAAGACCGTCGCCATCGACGTCAAGCTCAGCGAGGTCACCTTCTGGAGCAACCTGCGCCGGAAGATGATGGTCGAAAGCGGACAGTACAACCTCGAAGTGGGCGGCAGCAGCGCCAACCTGCCGCTGAAGGCCACCTTTGCCATCACCGGCGTGTGGGACGCCAGGCTCTGCACCGTCTACATGGACGGCAAGCAGATCTTCACTCCCGGCCAGACCGGCCGCATCCGCGTGAGCGCCACGCTGGAGGACGCCACCCACCTGTGCATGTTTGAAAACAAGCCGGTGTTCACCAGCTCCGACGAGACTGTGGCCACCGTCAGCGCCGAGGGCGTGGTGACCGCCGTGGCTGCCGGCACGGCCAAAATCACCGCCACAGTGACCTATCAGGGCGTGAGCGTCAGCCGCAGCCTGCCCATCGCAGTCAAATAAATGATCCCGGACAACCGGATTGCCGTGTGCGGCCCCGAACAGGGGCCGCACCTGGCGCTTTGTGCCGACGGCGCGCTGTGGAAGGACGAGGGCGCCGGGTGGGAGCCGTTCGACTTTAACGGCCTGTACGCCGGATACTATCCCGCCTGCCGCTTTACCGCCCTGTGCTATACCGGTTCCTTCTGGCTGGGGGGTGAGTCCCGCGGCATGCCCTATCTGTTCACGTCGCTGATGGGCGGCGTGTGGACCGAGCGCAGCATGGAGATGAACAATCTCTCCGGCGGGCTGGTGCTGCCCCGGGGGACCATTCTGCGCATTCTCTGGGACGGGGAGGCCCGTCAGGCCCACCTGGTGATGTCCTCGGGCCAGCTGATCACCCTGCCGGACTGCGCCAAGTGCGTGCGCATCCGCATGGTGGCCGACGAGGGCGTGACCGACGGCCGGCTGGAGGGCGGCAGCGTGGTGCTGACACTCACCGGGGGCGAGGTGCTGCGCGTGCCGCTGCACGACTTGACACAGCTGCGCGTGGCCTGGTCGTGGGCCGGCGAGCGCATCCGGGCCGGCGCGCCGGTGCTGGACCTGCGCCAGCCGGGTGAGCGCAGCCCGCTCCCCTGGCCCGCCCGGCGGATGAGCCAGGACGAGGCTTGGGCCTGGCTGCAGGAGCAGCCAAAGCAAAGCACCGTGTTTCTCCTGTGCGAGAAGGGCGTCAAGGCCGACGTGCTGGCGCAGAAGGCGCACAAGGCCGGCTTTGGCAGCGTGTGGTCCCTGGGCGGAACCGACCCGCGGCTGCACGTGGAATAAGCCCGGCAGACAATATCACAGGCATATACGCTGTACAGCACAACAGCATAAAAGCCCCCGCGTCTGCTTTGGCAGGCGCGGGGGCTTTCGTTTGGGGAAAGGCGGGGATTATTCTTCCTCGCCGATCTCCACCCGGTAGTTGTGGATGTACTCAAAGGCCTTGGGCAGGTAGAGGTTCCAGCTGTTCCAGTCGTGGACGCCGGGGGCCTCGCACCAGTCCAGATGTACGCCCAGGGACCTGGCATAGGCGGCATATTCCACGTTGCCGTTGTAGGTGTGGTCCTCGGTGCCCTGGCAGTGGAGGAAACGGGGCAGCTCGTTGCCCTCGTCCACGTTTTTCTTCAGTAGGTAATAACAGTCCTCCACTGTACCGAGAATCCCGGCCGGGTTGTCATCCAGACCGTAGATGTCGTTGAAGGCGCTGGGCTTGCCGTCCTTGGGAGGCCCGCCGGGGATGCGGTCCCATCGGCCCTCGGCATAGCGCCGGGCCACCTCCACCGCTGAGGCTAATGGCACCGCCACGCAATAGCGCTCGGGGTGCAGCAGGGCCAGCTTCACCGTGCCCGCACCGCCCATGGACATGCCGGAGATAAAGTTGTCCTTGCGCTCGCGGGAGAGGTTAAAGTGACTGTAGATGTACTCGGGCAGCTCGTCGGTGAAATAGTCCAGCCAGCGGGGGCCATAGGCCATGTTGGCATAGCTGGAGGTCTGCGCGTCAGGCATCACCACAGCATAGCCATATTGATCGGCCAGCAGCTGCACCAATGTGCAGTTATGCCAGTCGGCATAGTTGTCCGAGCCGCCGTGGAGCAGCCAGAGCACGGGCAGCGGCTTTTTCGCCGCATAGCCGGCGGCAAAGTCCAGCTTGCCGTCCTGCGGCGCCACGCCCGTGGGGAAGATGATCCGCACGGCGGTCGCCAGGCCCAGAATGCGCGAATTGAAGCGCATGGTCATCACTGCCATGGTCAGTTGCCCCCCTTCTCAAGGCCGAGCCAATCGAAAAACGGCTCGACATAGCGGTCCCACAGGTCAAAGCTGTGGACGCCCTCGTCATACAGGTCGGTGATCTCCACACCCGCGGCGCGGAACTTGGCAATGGCGCCCTCGACCTGGTGCACGCCAAAGTCGTGGTTGCCCACCACCGACCACAGGCGCGGGGCGCGGCCCTCGGCCGCCAGCCTGCCCGCCAGCCAGATGATGTCGCTGCCGGTCTCGCGGATGTCGTCGGCCGAGCCGAAAGCATTGGAGAAGGTGCTGTTGGTGCCCTTCCGGTTGGGGTTGTGGTCAGGCGCTGTGCCACCTACAATGTTGACAATGTCCAGCGCACCGGCAAAGGCGCCCGCCGCGCAGAAGCGGTCGGGGTTGTTCAGGGCCAGCTTATAGGCCACATAGCCGCCCATGGAGGCGCCGGCGGTAAAGTTCTTGTCCCGGTCGGTGGACAGGCAGGGGAACATGTGGTGCATCAGCGCAGGCAGCTCCTCATTGAGCATGGTGTAATACTTCATGCCATGAACCATGTCCATGCCGTGACCGTTGGACACGGTGGGCATCACCACGGCCAGGCCGCGCTTGCTGGCATAGCGCTCGATGGAGGACTGACGCATCCATTCGGTGCAGTCCTGATTGGCGCCGTGGAACAGCCACAGCACCGGGAACTTTGCCCCCGCGGGACCGTCGGGCAGAATCACCACGGCTTCTTCGTGGTAGCCCAGGGCCTGCGAGCGAAAGTCCAGTTCGATCATCGCCATTGGTCGCTCATCTCCTTATTTTCTGGTTGCATTGAGCATAGCACAATGCTACAATATTAGCAATAGAAGGGAGCCATTTTTGGTTCTCTTTGAAAAACTCAAGCCAATATTCAATCATCAGGGAGGATTATCTATGGCCACTTTTGAAAACCTGGACCGGCTGCTCCAGCGCTTTGCCGCCAAGACCGTCCCCGGCTGCGCCTGCGTGATCATGCGCAACGGCGAGACCATTTACGAGGGCTATGCCGGCTATGCCGATCTGGAGAAGAAGGCCCCGGTGACCGAGCACTCGATGTTCCGTCAGGCTTCTACCACCAAGCTGTTTACCTATGCCATCTGCATGATGCTGTTTGAACAGGGCGAGTTTCTGCTCAACGAGCCGCTGTATGCCTACCTGCCCGAGTGGCACGACACCAAAAAGTTTGTCACCCTGCCCAATGGCGAAGTGACCGTGGTTCCCGTCGAGCACCCCATTACCATCCGCGACGCGCTGACCATGTCCTGCGGCATGCCCTACTGCATGGCGCCCCTGCGCGAGCCCTCGACCAACCCCACGCTCAACGCCATGAGCGAGGCCATGAAGCCCCTGTGCGCGGGCGGCCGCATTCCCACCCTGCAGGAAGAGGTCAAGGCCATGAGCCAGGTGCCCATCATGTTTGAGCCGGGCACCCACTGGCAGTATGGCTTTGGCAGTGAGATCGTCGGTGCGCTGGTGGAGGTCATCACCGGCAAGTCCGTCCGCCGCAACATGAAGGAGCTGCTCATTGACCCGCTGGGTCTGAGGGACACCGCCACCCTGCTGGACGAAGAGATGGCCAAGCGCCTGGTGTGCAACTGCTTCTGCGCCGCCGACGGCACCCTGACCCAGATGCCCGCCGAGATGGACGCCACCCTGATGGAGGGCAGCGTGCCAGAGGGCTCCCGCGCCAACCTGAACATCAGCGCCAAGGACTTTGCCATCTTCATGTCGATGCTGGCCAACGGCGGCGAGTACAAGGGCGTGCGCCTGCTGGGCCGCAAGACCATTGACCTGATGCGCACCAACCACCTCAACGAGGCGCAGCTGCGCGACTTTACCAACAGCTATCTGGCCGGCTATGGCTATGGCCTGGGCGTGCGCACGATGATTGACCCGGCGGCGGGCCAGCACAACGGCTCGCTGGGTGCCTTTGGCTGGACTGGCGGCGCCGGCACCTGGGCCGAGGCTGACCCCTCCGAGGGCGTGGCCATCACCTACATGCACAACATGATGCCCAACAAGGA
>CACXCV010000059.1 GCA_902766215.1 Oscillospiraceae bacterium | reverse complement strand
GTCGGACCACCGCGCGGGCGGGATCACCTATGAGGCGGCAAAGGCGCAGGGCTTTGACCAGAGCGGCGACAGCCCGGCAATCTGAAAGGATCTGCTGTACAAGCTGGCAACGCGCGGTTAATGCGAAACGTCGCACCGGCTGCGGCATTTTTTTAGCACGTGCCACGTTTACCATAAAAACGTCTAGTTATACCACCACAATAAACGCTGCTTAAAACGAAATACAGAGGCCATATAAGGGGGGGTACGCCATCAAGGCGCACCCCCTTATTTTTTTGCACTTTTTCATAAACAGCTGTGAATATGTCGTTCGATAAAACACAACAGCCCGGGATTCGTCTCCGGGCGGAAAATTTATCATCGCTTTTATCATCACTAATGCACGTAAAACCGTGAAAATCCGCTTGTTCGCCAAGCAAGCTACATAGCACATACAGACAAAAGAAACCCCGAAAAGCCTTGTAATCAGGGCGTTTTCGGGGTTTTCGTTATGGTACGCCAGAAGGGACTCGAACCCCCAACCCTCAGAACCGGAATCTGATGCTCTATCCATTGAGCCACTGGCGCGTTTGCCTGTATATTATAACACACAATGCAGAAAAATCAAGTAGGGGGAGGGAAAAACTTCGCCGCGCACAGCCATTGCCCTTACGATGCGGCGCGGCTGCCGTTACAGAGAAAAATCCTCGTCCTCAAACTTTTGAAAATCGGGCGCGGCGGGCTGCGGCGGGACGCGCTTGAGCGGATCATAGACAAACCGGCGGCAGTGATATCCCTCCGGCACAATGCCCCGGTGCAGGCAGGCAATCTGCTCGTTGCCGATGCTGGCCCCGTTGGCGCAATAGACGCAGCGCGGCTCGATCTCTTTGCGGAAAAGCATGTCGTTTCACCTCTGGGTGCTATTATACATGTTTTCGTCCGGAATTGCCAGCGCTTTTTCGGCAGGCGGCCAAAGCAACCAGCAAAAAAGCCAGCCAAGTGACCGCTGCCGCGGTGGAGGCGGCAGCCAGCGCCCGCGAGAACCCTATGCCGGTCAGCACGTTGATCTGCTGGGCATACACGGCCGAAACAGGCAGCTGCATGGGCAGAACGCGGATGAGCACGCCGGCCAGCGCGGCGGAAATGGCGCCGTGCGCCAGCTTGCCGGCCAGATAGGTGCGGACAGACAGGTCGCTGGAGCCGAGGAACGACAGCACCTGACAGTGGACGCACAGGCCGGCCCAGCCCAGGATAAACGCTGCCAGCGACAGCTGGGTGCTCATCGACCCGGCCGAGCCGGAGAGACTTGCCACGCCGGAGGACATCTCAATTGCGCCGATGAGCAGCTTCTCCGCCGCAGCGTCTGTCCCGCCGAAGGGCGCCAGCAGGGTCCCCAGCAGCGCGGCCGCTCCGCGCAGCAAGCCCGAGAGCACCAGCAGCCGGATGATCACCGTGAAGAACAGCACAAAGGCGCAGATGCTCAGCGTGGACTGCATGGCACTGCGGACGGAGGCGGTAAAGGCGACGGAAAACGTCGGCGCCCCCTCCGCCGGGGCGGCGCGGCCTGTGCTGACGGTCCGGCTTCCGCGAAAGCGGAACAGCAGCCCCACCAGCACGGAGGAGAGAATGTGGATCAGATACAGCAGCAGCCCCACAGCGCTGCTGGAAAACACGCCCGCGCCCACCACGCCGAAGATGAAGGCCGGGCCGCAGTTGTTGCAGAAGGCCAGCAGACGCTCGGCCTCGTCCCGGGAGATCATGCGCTTTTCGTACAGGGCAATGGCCGTTTTAGCTCCGACGGGATAGCCGCCGATGATCCCCAGCACAAAGGCCGAGGCGCACGCCCCGCTCACGCGGAACAGCGGGCGCATCAGCGGCTCGAGCACACGGCCCAGATATTGCACCAGGCCGATTTCCATGCAGAAGCTGGAGAGCACAAAGAAGGGAAACAGCGAGGGGATAATTACATTGCCGCACAGCTGCAGGCCGCTTTTTGCCGCGGCGACCGACTGCACGGGAAAGAGCAGCAGTGCGGCGGCGCACAGGGCCACGCCCAGCGCATAGAGCAGCTCGCGGATGGAACGGACGGACAAAACGCGGGCCATAGAGCAGCTCCTTTCCGGGTTGGATGGGAAAGCCTATGCGCGGGTGGTCAATTTTTTGCGTGTCCGGCATAGAATTCCCTGACGGGAGGGGATCAAGATGGCAAATAGCCCGAGAAATCTTGTAATCAAGGCCTCGGAACGGCTGAATCTGCCGGCGGACGTCACGGCGGGCGTATCCCGCGTGGAGCTGACCGGCAGCAGCCGCCTGAGCGTGGAGAATCATCGCGGCGTGGGGGCCTTTGGCCCGGAGTTTATGGAGCTGCTGACGGCGCAGGGCCCCATTGCCGTGCGCGGGCGCGGACTGTCGCTGCTGCTGATGAACCAGCGGGAGCTGGTGGTGGTGGGGCAGATTGACAGCGTGACGCTGCCCCAGGGGCAGGACGGATGAAGCTGCTGGAGTTTTTGCGCGGGACGGCCCGCGTGACCATCACCGGCGCCTATCCGCAGAGCTGCCTGAACCGGATGGCCGCCGGGCAGATTCCGTTCTGGGACGTGGTGCAGCGCGATCCGCTGTGCCTGGAGGCGACGGTCTATCGCAGCACGCTGCCCCGGTGCGGCCAGGCGGCCCGGCGCAGCATGTGTCAGCTGGAGGTGCAGTCGCTGCGGGGCGCCCGGGCGGTGTTCTATGGGCTGAAGCGCCGGCCGGTGCTGCTGGCGGGGCTGGTGCTGGCCGTGGCTGCGGCGCTGATCTCGCAGCAATATGTCTGGACGCTGGAGGTACAGGGCAACGAGATGGTCCCGGCCGAGCAGATTCTGCGCACGCTGTCCGAGCTGGGCGTGGGTGTGGGAACGCGCCGCAGCGGCATTGACCCCCAGCGGCTGGAAAACCGCATGCTCGACCGCATGCCGGCGCTGGGCTGGTTTACCATCAACGCCAACAGCATGCGCGCTGTGGTGCTGGTGAAGGAGCGGATTGTCAAGCCGGAGCTGGTGAACCCCCACCAGCCCACCAACGTAGTAGCCTCGCAGGCCGGGCTGATCGAGCGCATGGAAGTCTATGACGGGCAGGCGGTGGCAGAGCCGGGGCAGATGGTACTGCCGGGGCAGCTGCTGGTTTCGGGACTGACCACGTCCTTCCGCGCCACGCTGCTGCATCACGCCATGGCGGAGGTCTATGCCCGTACCTGGCGCACGGCGGAGGTGCTCTGCGCCAAAACCTGCCGGGAAAAAACATATACCGGCCGCACGGGGACGACCTGGCGGCTGGTACTCGGTAACAAATTCATGAAAATCTGCGAAAATGGTGGAATTTCACCAGATGAGTGTGATAAAATAATGACAACTTATGCCCTGACTCTCCCGGGCGGAATCCGGCTCCCCATTGCGCTGGAGAAAACAGTCTGCCGCGCGTACGAAACGGCCGAGCAGCCCCGGGACGAGGCGCAGCTGCAGCAGCAGCTGGCGCAGGACTATCTCGCCGCGCTGCGGCGCGAGATGGAGGCGGGGCAGGTGCGGGCGCTCAGCCACACGCTCAAAGATGCCGGAGCGTATTGGCGCTGGTCCGCCACATGCGAAGCAACCGAGCAGATTGGAACGCTGGTTCCGATACTTATCGATACAAAGGATGGGGAACATGGCTGAAATCACAGTCAATGCCGAGCGCGTCGAGCAGCTGGTCGATGTATTCGGCTCGTTTGACGAAAACATCAAGCGCATCGAGCAGGAGCTGAACGTGCGCATTATCAACCGCGGCACCGAGCTGAAGGTGACTGGCGACCCGGAGGAGGCCGACCGCGGCGCCCGGGCGCTGAACGGGCTGCTGTATCTGGCCGGCAAGGGCGAGAGCATTACCGAGCAGAACGTCCGCTATCTGATCGATATGGTGCGCTCCGGCACCGACGACAAGATTGCCGAGCTGGCGGGGAACGTGGTCTGCGTGACGGCCAAGGGCCGCCCCATCAAGGCCAAGACCCTCGGCCAGCAGAAATATGTCAAGGCAATTGCCAAAAACACGATTACCATCGGCGTCGGCCCGGCCGGCACCGGCAAGACCTATCTGGCCGTGGCCGCCGCGGTAGCGGCCTTCCGGGAGAAAAAGGTCAACCGCATCATCCTTACCCGCCCGGCGGTGGAGGCCGGCGAGCGGCTGGGCTTTCTGCCCGGCGACCTGCAGAACAAGGTCGACCCCTATCTGCGCCCGCTGTACGATGCGCTGTTTGACATGTTCGGCGTGGAGTCCTATCAGAAATATCTGGAGAAGGGCAACATCGAAATCGCGCCCCTGGCCTATATGCGCGGCCGGACGCTGGACGACAGCTTTATCATCCTTGACGAGGCGCAGAACACCACCCGCGAGCAGATGAAGATGTTCCTCACCCGCCTGGGCTTCAACTCCAAGATTGTCATCACCGGCGATGTGACACAGATTGACCTGCCCGCCGACAAGACCAGCGGCCTGAAGGACGCGGTGCGCATTCTTGATGGGGTGGAGGACATTGCCATCTGCCGCCTGACGGCCTCCGACGTGGTGCGCCACGTGCTGGTGCAGCGGATCATCGCAGCCTATGAAAAAATGGAGCACGCGGCCAAGCCGGCTCCCGCTCCGGCAAAGAGGTATAAACGCAAATGAAGCATCGCATTCTGATCGAATCCGAAGTGGCGCAGACCGGGGGGATCGAGGCGCATCTGCGCCGCTGCATTACCGCCGCGCTGGACGCCGAGGGCGTTTCGGTGCCCTGTGAGATCAATGTCCTGATTACCGACGACGATGGCATTCGCCGCATCAACCGCGACCAGCGCGGCATTGACGCGGCCACGGATGTGCTGTCGTTTCCCATGTTTGAGCTGTCGCCCGGCGTGCTGCCGGACGAATTTGACGAGGATCCGGCCACCGGCATGGTGCCGCTGGGGGATATGGCGCTCTCATATGAACATATCTGTGCCCAGGCAAAGGAATATGGCCACGGCATCCGGCGCGAGGCCGGGTATCTGGCCGTTCACTCGGTGCTGCACCTGCTGGGCTATGACCACCTGGACGAGGGGCCGCAGAAGCGCCAGATGCGCGCCCGGGAGGAGGCCATCATGGCGCAGCTGGATCTCACGCGCCGGGCGCCCGTGGTGCGCCACCTGACCGCCCGGCTGAAAAACCGGCCGGCACCCAACACCAAAGGAGACTGAAATGACAAAAACCGCAATGATCACCATTGCCGGGCGGCCCAACGTGGGCAAATCCACGCTGCTCAACGCCCTGGTGGGCGAGAAGATCGCCATTGTATCCAACAAGCCGCAGACCACGCGCAACCGCATCACCGGCGTGGTCAACCGCGGCGAGACCCAGTTTATCTTCATGGACACGCCGGGCTTTCACAAGGCCCGCACGCGCCTGGGCGACTATATGGTCAACGTGGTGCGCCAGAGCGTGGCCGACGTGGACGCTGTGCTGCTGATGGTCGAGCCGATTGCCAACATCGGCACCCAGGAGCAGATGCTGCTTGACCAGCTGCGCGAGGAGCACATCCCCACGCTGCTGCTGATCAACAAAATCGACACCGTCGAAAAGGAGACTCTGCTGGCCGTCATTGCCGCCTACAGCGAGGCGTTCGACTTTGCGGCGGTGATCCCCCTCTCGGCACGCGAGCACCAGGGACTGGACACGCTGCTGGACGAGCTGGATCAATATGCCGAGGAGGGGCCGCACCTGTTCCCCGAGGATATGAACTCCGACCAGCCGGAAAAGCAGGTAGTGGCCGAAATCATCCGCGAAAAGCTGCTGTGGAATCTCGACCGGGAGATCCCCCACGGGACGGCGGTGGAGATTACCCGCTTTTCCGAGCGGGACAACGGCATATTGGACGTGGAGGCAACCATCTACTGTGAGAAGGCCAGCCACAAGGGCATTATCATCGGCAAGCAGGGCCAGATGCTGAAAAAAATCTCCAGCCAGGCCCGGGCGGACATCGAGCGCTTTATGGGCATGAAAACCTATCTGGAAACCTGGGTGAAGGTAAAGGAAAACTGGCGCGACAACATGAACCTCATCCGCAACTTTGGCTACGAATAAGCAGCAATTACCGGGGATTTCGACGGCTGCAACGGTGTATGCTATCCCTATGAGGGGAGGCGGCAGCGATGAAGCAGCAGCTGTGGTGGAACATTTTTCTTCAGACCGGCTCGCCGGAGGCCTATCTGGCCTAT
>CACXCV010000058.1 GCA_902766215.1 Oscillospiraceae bacterium | reverse complement strand
TCATTTTGACTGAAATTCGCGGCTGCAATTTGTGTAGTTTCTATAATACGCCCGGTTTTCCCTGCGCAGGGCCCGCGACGGCGCAGCGCCTGCTGCGCCGAAAGGAACAGTTCGCGGGAGACAATGGCCTCGTGATGATCCGGCAGCAGCACCTGCGGCTCCTGGCCGCGGTTGGGCTGCCGGCGATGGCTGAGATAGTCCGGCGTGACGGACTTCTTCTGCAGCAGGTCGCCGGTGTACTTTTCGTTGTGCAGGATGCGGCTGACGCTGCCGGAGGACCAGGCCGCGGCGCGCAGCGGGCGGATGCCCGCCTGGTTGAGCCAGGCGGCGATGGCGCGGGTGGACGCGCCGCCGGCGCAGCGGCGGAACATCTCGGCGACCACGGCGGCCTGTGCCGGCTCTATGTGCAGCGCGCCCCCGGCCAGCCGGTAGCCGTAAATGCACGGGTTGCCGAACACAACGCCCGCCTCCATGCGCCGCTGCTGGCCCCAGCGCACCCGCTGCGAAATGCGGCGCGACTCTTCCTGGGCGATCGAGGCCAGAATGGCCAGCCGCAGCTCACCGTCGCCGTCGCGGGTGTCGATGCCGTCGGACAGAAACACCACGCCCACGCCCAGCGCCCGCAGGCGGCGCGTGACGGACAGGGCATCCACGGTGTTGCGGGCGAAGCGCGAGACCTCCTTGGTCAGCACCAGCCCCACGCGCCCGGCCTCGCAGTCAGCCAGCAGGCGGGAAAAGGCGGCGCGGCTGCGCACGGTGGTGCCGGACAGGCCCCGGTCGGCATAGACCTCCACCAGCGACAGCTGCGGGCGGGCGTCGATATAGTCGCGGAAATAGCAGATCTGGCTCTCCAGACTCTGGCGCTGGTCCTCGCGTTCGGTGGAAACGCGGCAATAGGCCGCAGTGGGGATGGGCATACAATCACCTCTGCCACACTCTATGCGGCCCGGCCGGAACAATATGTGCCAACGCGGTACCCACGGCGCAGGCAGCCATACAGATTCTGCTGGAAGAGCTGCCGGTGATGCTGGCTGACGCCACAGTGCTGGTCATTGGCAGCGGCCGGATCGGCGGCAGCCTGACCCGTCAGCTGCGGGCGCTGGGGTGCCGGGTGTGCGTGGCCTCGCGCGGGGCAGTGCCGGGGCCGGACCGGGTGCCAACCGGGGCATACGGTCCGGTACTGGGCCAGTGCGACGCGGTGGTCAACACCGCGCCGGCCCTGGTGCTGGACGCGGCGGCCCTGGCGCAGACGCGCCCGGACTGCCTGATTCTGGACCTGGCCTCGGCCCCCGGCGGCGTGGATTTCGACGCGGCGGCACAGCTGGGCCGCCGGGCGCGCTGGGAGCTGAGCCTGCCGGGGCGGATGTTCCCCCGCAGCGCCGGACGCATGATCAAGGAGGCGGTGCTGCGCGCCTTGCGCACGCCGCCCCGGAGAGGAGGTTGAAAACCATGCAGGCAAGAGTGGGATTTGCCATGTGCGGCTCGTTCTGCACCTTTGACCGGGTGCTGGCGGTGCTGGAGACGCTGTGCGGGCAGTATGACGATATCCAGCCGATTATGTCGGCCATGTCCTATGAAACGGACACCCGGTTCGGCACGGCGGCGTCGTTCCGCCAGCGGGTGGAGCGGCTGTGCGGCCGCCCAATCTGGCACACCATTGCCCAAACCGAGCCGATCGGGCCGAAAAAGCTGCTGGATCTGCTCATCGTCGCGCCCTGCACCGGCAACACCCTGGCAAAGCTGGCCGCGGGCATTGCCGACACCAGCGTGACCATGGCCGTGAAGGCGCAGCTGCGCAACGAGCGGCCCGTGGTGCTGGCCGTATCGACCAACGACGGGCTGGCCACGGCGGCGGCCAACATCGGCACGCTGCTGTCCCGGCGCGACTGCTATTTTGTCCCGCTGGCCCAGGACGACGCGGTGAAAAAGCCGCGCTCACTGGTGGCGGTGATGGAGCGCCTGCCGGAGACGGCTGCCGCCGCGCTGGAAGGGCGGCAGCTGCAGCCGCTGCTGCAATAGCGCCGCAGGAGCCGTTTTGCCGCCGGGACGCTGCCCCGGCGGCAAAAAGCACTTGTCTAACGGCGGGTTTGATGATAAAATAGCTTTGATTGTGCGCGAAGGAAGCCGCACAGAAAAATGGGGTGAGGCTGTGAAAAAGCAAACCGACCGGCCCTCGGACAAGCCGTATGTGGAGCCGTTGCAGGACCATGTAGAAGAGGAAAAGCCCAGGTATACGCCGCGGCCCAGGCGGCAGCTGGTCATGGCCTGGGTGCTCATCGGGATCATGGTGCTTTCCGTGCTGAACCTGTGCTACTGGCAGATTTTCCTGCGATAAAGCGGAAAAGAAACGGCGGAGGCGCCCGCAGGCGCAGAAAGGGGGCGGCAGCATGCGGATCCTGGGCATTGACCCCGGCTATGCCACCATTGGCTTTGGCCTGATCGAGGCGCAGGGCGGCCGCTGCACCCCGCTGCAATACGGCGCGGTGACCACGCCCGCCGGGGCGGACTTTTCCTACCGGCTGCAGCTGCTGTATGACGACATGACCCAGCTGCTGCAAACGCTCCGGCCCGAGGCGGCGGCCGTGGAAGAGCTGTTTTTCAACACCAATATCACCACGGGTATCCAGGTGGCCCATGGGCGGGGGATCATCCTGCTGGCCTGCCGGCAGGCGCAGGTGCCCCTGTTCGAATATTCGCCCTCGCAGGTCAAGCAGGCCGTGGCGGGCTATGGCAAGGCCAGCAAGCACCAGGTGATGGACATGACCCGGCGGTTGCTGGGGCTGTCGGCGCTGCCGCGCCCGGACGACGCGGCCGACGGGCTTGCGCTGGCCATCTGCCACGCCCGTTCGCGCACCAGCCTGCTGGCGGCGCTGGAGTCACAAACGGGGGGATAACGTTGTTTTACTATCTGAGCGGCACGGTTGTGCTGATGGACGCGGGTCTGGCCGTGCTGGACGTGGGCGGCGTGGGCTTTGCCGTCAGCACCACCACCTGGTCGCAGAGCCAGATGAAGGTGGGCGCACAGCAGAAGCTTTATACCCACTGCAACATTCGAGAGGATGCCTTTGACATCTTTGGCTTTACCACCCGGGAGGAGCTGCGCTGCTTTCAGCAGCTGCTGTCGGTTTCCGGCGTGGGGCCCAAGGCGGCGCTGGC
>CACXCV010000057.1 GCA_902766215.1 Oscillospiraceae bacterium | reverse complement strand
GGCGGTACATGTTCACCGGCACGGGCTTGGCCCAGCCAAAGTGAAACAGCGCCATCATCAGCAGGCCGAACGGATCCACGTGCCGGATGGGGTTGAGCGTCAGCCGCCCCGCCTCCTTGGCCGTGGGGTCGCCCAGCTTCCAGGCGACAAAGCCATGGCTGGTTTCGTGAAATGTAATGCACAGCAGGCTGGCCAGAACCACAACCAGCGTGTCGGCCAGGTTTCCCAGCTGCAGCTGCTGCACCCATGCTTTGATTGCTTCCACCCCGTCGCCGCCCTTTCTGTTCTCTCTCCGGTGTCTTTTCAGTATACCAGTTTTGCAGCAAAAATGCAATCATTTGCAGCCGGTCCGGCAGCCGCTTTCCGCATTGGGCCGCTCGTTTGGGACATACTGTGCCCGAGGTGTTGGTATGAGACGATGCAAGCTGGCGCTGTGCCTGCTGCTGTGCCTGGCGCTGGCCGGCCCGGCGCGGGCCGAAGAACGTGAGTATATCAAATGGGTGGATTTTGACCTCAGCTGCGAGGCCATGTCCGCCGCGCTGGAGATAGACCAGCGCAGCCGCGAGCAGGAGCAGCCGCTGTCGTGGATTGACATACTGGCTTTGGCCGCCACCCGGCAGGGCAGCGGCCGCTTCGGGCCAAAGGCCGTGCGCGCCGCCGCGGACGAGCTGCGGCAGGACGACCCGCCGTCGGTGTTTCTCGGCAGCCAGTATCGCTATTTTCAATACTGGCAGCAGGCCTATGGCGCGGTGCTGGGCGGGCTGGCAGGCAGCTATGCCGTGCAGGTGGACGGGCAGTGGCGGCCCAGCTATGGGCTGAAGGCCTTCTCGCCCGTGGCGGCGGGCTATTGGTACGCCCACTATGACGATTTTGGCCAGCGGCGGAGCTATGGCTATTCGCGCCCCCACCTGGGCAACGATCTGCTGGGCAGCCTCGGCTCGCCCATCTGCGCCGTGGAAGGCGGCGTGGTCGAGGCCCTGGGCTGGAACCAGTACGGCGGCTGGCGCGTCGGCATCCGCAGCCATGACGGGCTGCGCTACTGGTACTATGCCCATCTGCGCAAGGGCCATCCCTATGCCGAGGGCCTGCGGGAGGGCGACGAGGTGCAGGCCGGGCAGGTCATCGGCTATATGGGCCGCACCGGCTATTCCACCGCCGAGGACACCAACAACATTGAGGTCGTCCACCTGCACTTTGGCCTGCAGCTGATCTTTGACGAAAGCCAGAAGGACGGCAGCGGCGAAATCTGGGTGGACGTGTATCAGCTGGTGCGGCTGCTGGAGCGCCACCGCTGCACCGTGTCCCTGCACAACGGCGAGGCCGCGCGGCTGTATCCCTATCAGGATCTGGACCGCCGCCCGCTGGAGACAAACTAGCCTGTCTTTTTCCCCCGCTGGGCGCATAGGCTGATCCCGGAGGGGGATCGCCATGGCAAGACGAAGCTTTTTTTACGATGCGCTGCTGCTGACCGGGGCCAACCTGCTCATGCGCGGCGTGTCGATGGTGTTTCAGGTCTATCTGGTGGGGCGGATCGGCGCCGGCGGAATCGGCCTGCTGACGCTGATCAACACCGTGGGCATGCTGGCCGCCGTGCTGGGCGCCGCCGGCAGCCGTGTGGCGGCCACCTGTCTGGTGGCCGAGGAATATGGCTTTCGCCGGATGGCCGGCGTGCGCCGGGCCATGACCGCCTGCCTGCGCTATGCGCTGCTGTCCAGCGCCCTGGTGGGGCTGCTGACGGTCCGCCTGGCCGATGCGGCGGCGGAGCACTGGCTGGGCGACATGCGCACCGCCAGCTCCATCCGCGTACTGGGCTGGACGCTGCCGCTGACCTGCCTGTGGGGCGTGTTGGGCGGATATTTCACCGCCACCGACCGCGTGGGGCGGCTGGTGGCGGTTCAGTTTGCCGACCGGCTGATGGACATCGGCGTCACCGCCGCGCTGCTGACGCTCTGGGCCGGGGCCGACGTGGAGCGCGGCTGTCTGAGCATCATCGGCGGCAGCGCCGTGGGGACGGCGCTGAGCGTGGCCGTGCTTTATGGCATGTATCGCCGCGACAGCCGCGCCCAGCCGGCCGGCAGCGCGCCGCCCATGGGCCGGCGGCTGCTGCAGCTGGCGCTGCCCCTGTCGGTCAGCGACGACCTGCGCGCCGGGCTGACCACCGTCGAGCACTTTCTCATTCCCTGGGGACTGCGGCAGTACGGCGCCTCCGGCAGCGCCGCCATCGCCTCCTATGGCACCATTCACGGCATGGTGTTCCCGGTGCTGATGTTTCCCTCCTGCGTGCTCTCCGCCGTGTCCGACCTGCTGGTGCCGGAGCTGAGCCACCGCCGGGCCACCAGCAACCGCGCCCGCATCTGCCACGTGGTGCGTCAGTGCGCCCACTGGGGGCTGATTTTTTCCGCCGCCGTGGCCGGGGTGCTGTGGCTCATCGCCGCGCCGCTGTCCCAGGCACTCTATCACAGCGGCGAGGCCGGCGTGTTCCTGCGCCAGTTTGCGCCGCTGGTGTTTCTGCTCTATATGGACGCCATTGTAGACGGCATGCTCAAGGGGTTGCTGCAGCAGGTTCATTCAGCCCGGTATAACACCTTTACATCCATTCTCGACGTGGTGTTTCTATTCGTGTCCCTGCCCCGCTGGGGGCTTGGGGGATATTTCTGGACCTTTACCATCACCCATGCCGTCAACTTCTATCTGTCCATCGCGCGGCTGCTGCGCGTGACGGACTATCGGCCCGACTGGGGCTTTGTCCTGCGGCTGGCGCTCTCAACCGCTGCGGCGGCTCTGGCCGCCGCGCAGCTGCGGGGCATGTATGCCGTCGCCGGGTGCTACCTGCTACTGCTGGCGCTGCTGCTGCGGCTGACGGGCGCGGTGGACGCAGCGCAGCTGCGCTGGCTGGCCGGGATTCTCCGCCGCCGGGCCGCCGGGCAGGCAGCCGCCCGGTAATGCATGGCAGCGCGCACCGCCGCGCCTGCCATCCGGCAAGCGCCCGCGCCTGCCATCCGGCAGGCGCGGGCATCGGCAGGCCCTTTCACCCGCTCCCCAGACAAAACATCGCCCCATCCGCAAGCGGATGGGGCGATAAATCATGCAGGTTTTCTGCGGCCGGCAATCAGTCGCGGTTGAAAATCTTGAAAATCTCGTCGATGTCGGACACGTCCTCGGCCGGGGCCGCGGGCGCGGCGGCGGCAGCCTGCTGGGCCTGGGCCGCAGCGGTGCTGAACACGCCGGGCCGCACAGCGGCCTGCTTGTTCTGCTCCATGTCGTCAAAGCCGGCGGCGATGACGGTAACGACCATCTCGTCCTCAAAGGTCTCGTCAAAGGCGGCGCCGAAGATGATGTTGGCGTCGGGATGCGCGGCCTCCATGACGATCCCGGCCGCAGACTCGACATCGTCCAGACCCAGATCCATGGCGCCGGTAATGTTGATCAGCACGCGCTTGGCCCCGGCGATGGAGGTCTCCAGCAGCGGGCTGGCAACGGCCATCTGGGCGGCCTCGGTGGCCTTCTCCCGGCCGGAGGCGCGGCCCACGCCCATATGCGCGTGACCGGCTTCCTTCATAATCGCCGTCACGTCGGCAAAGTCCAGGTGGATCAGCACGCCTGTGGAATAGCCCACCAGCTCGGAGATGCTGGTCACGGCCTGCTTGAGCACATCGTCGGCAATGCCGAAGGCGTTGGCAAAGGTGATCTTTTGGTCGGTGACATACTTCAGCCGCTCGTTGGGGATAATCACCAGCGAGTCAACCTTATCCTCCAACTGGGCAATGCCCTCGTCAGCCTGGGCCATGCGGCGCGCGCCCTCAAAGCGGAAAGGCTTGGTAACCACGCCGACGGTGAGGATGCCGGCCTCGCGGGCCAGGTCCGCGATGATGGGGGCCGCGCCGGTGCCGGTGCCGCCGCCCATGCCGGCAGTGATAAAGACCATGTCCGCGTCGGACAGAATCTGCGCGATGGCCGCGCGGCTCTCCTCAGCCGACTTTTTGCCCACCTCGGGCTTGGAGCCTGCGCCCATGCCGCCGGTCAGCTTTTCGCCGATCTGAACCTTGGTTGCCGCCTTCGACTTTTCCAGATCCTGCCGGTCCGTGTTCACAGCGATGAATTCCACGCCCTCAATCCCGGCCTCGACCATGCGATTGATGACGTTATTGCCGGCGCCGCCCACGCCGATGATCTTAATGTTTACGATTCTTTCCTGATTCAGATCCGCCATTTTTGTTTCCTCCTATGTATTAGTCATGCCGGTGCCGGCTTTTACTTATAGTGTTTCCCTGCGCCGGGGTTTCATGCGTGCACAGCCGGTCTTTGCCGCCGGATTACCACGGCAGGAAGCGCGCGATCCGGTCCTGATCAAAGGTCAGGTCGATCAGGCCGCTCTTTCCGTCCAGGCTCTCCAGCGCATAGGCCAGATATTTGATCTTATAGTCCAGTTCCTCCGTGCTGCCCAGCTGAATTTCGAACTGGTCGGTATAGTACATGACAATGTTGTACAGCTGGGTTACGTCAATGCTGACAATCTGCCCGGCCAGGTCATAGCGCTCCAGCTGCTGCAGCAGCTCCAGCGCCACGTCCAGCCGCTGCTGATCCTCCTGGCTCAGGCGAATCTGGTCGCCCGCCACCGGCAGCAGTGCGGACACGCCGCTGATCTGCGTCACCGAGGCCGCGCGGTCTTCGTTTACCTGCTCCATCAGCTTGCCCTTGTCGTCGATGAGCCAATATTCGTCGTATTCCGACCGGACGGACGCAGCCGCCTTGCCCTCGGTGACGGTGATGACCACCGTACCGGGCAGCCGCCGCTCGATCTGCACCGACTGCACATAGGGCAGGCGGGTGTTGATCTGGCTGGCCACCTTGCTTTTGTCCACCAGAAGGATGCTCTGCCCCAGCTCGATGCCGGAGGCGATGATCACCGCATCCTCGGAATAGTTTTCAACGCCGTGAATTTCAAACGTGTTCACCTGAAAGAACACCGTCACGCCAAAGACTGCCGCCGCCACAATTGCGACAAGCGTCAGCAGCTTTGCCAAAAAGCCGCGGCTCCTGGGAGACCGCTCCCGGCCGGGTCGCATAAACGCCATGGAATCCCTCCGTGCGGCGCCGTTATCCGGCCGCCGCTGTTGCTATGGTATCCTATTATACACTACATCCGGCGAAATTTCCACCCGTTTTATTGCCGCGCCCAGCTCTGAAAGTAAATTTTTTATGTTTTCATAGCCTCGGTCCAGGAATTCCAGCCCAGTCACCACACTCTCTCCCTCGGCGCCCAGGGCGGCGACCGCCAGCGCGGCGGTGCCGCGCAGTTCGCAGCCCTGCAAATGCGTGCCGCGCAGCGACGGCACGCCGGTAATGGTTGCCAGCGGCCCGTCAGTCTCAATGGCCGCGCCCATGCGCCGCAGCTCCGGCACGTGGTGAAAGCGGCTTTGAAACACCTGCTCACGGATCTGCGCCGTGCCGCGGCAGCGCAGCAGCGCCGCCATCAGCGGGGCCTGCGCATCGGTGGGAAAGCCGGGCCACGGAGCCGTCACCACTCGTTCGGGTGCGCGGGGCCGCTCCGGGGCGCGGAGCCGCACCGACGAGTCCGTGCAGCGGATCTCGCTGCCGGTCTGCCACAGTACATCCAGCACCGGCTGCAGCGCAGACGGCTCCACCCCGGTCAGTTCCACCTCGCCGCCGGCAGACACCGCCGCGCACAGCAGCGTGGCCGCCTCGATCCGGTCAGCCCGCACCGTATGCTCTGCACTGCGAAGCGCTCCGGCCGGATACACCGTCAGCACCGGCGTCCCGACTCCTTCAATCTGCGCGCCCATGGCGCGCAGCAGCTCTGCCAGCTCGCCGATCTCCGGCTCCATAGCCGCGCCCAGCAGCCGCGACGGGCCAGCGCAGCCCTGCGCCGCTAGGAGAAAGTTCTCCGTCGCGCCCACGCTGGGATAGGGCAGATAGGCCTCGCCGCCGGGCAGCGCCGCGCCCCGGCAGAAAATCCGGTCGCCCTGCTGCCCGACCTCTGCACCCAGCTGCCGCAGCAGCGACAGATGCAGGTCCACCGGGCGTTCGCCCAGGGCGCAGCCGCCGGGGGTCGAGAGCGTGGCCTCGCCGCAGCGGGCCAGCAGCGCCCCCAGAAACAGCACCGACGCCCGCTGCCGGCGCATCAGCTCCTCCGGAATGGCCGTGCCCGTCACGGCAGAGGCATCGACCCACAGGGTCTCGCCCTCCCAGCCGCAGCCGGCCCCCAGATGCCGCAGGATCTCCATCGTGGTCTGCACATCGGTCAGCCGGGGACAATGGTGCAGCACCGTCCGCCCCGGCGCCAGCAGGGCCGCCGCCAGCAACGGCAGCGCGCCGTTCTTGCTTCCGTGAACTGGAACGCTCCCCCGCAGGGGATGCATTCCTTCAATCACCAACGCCTGCATCGCACACCTCCACACTCGGTTTCGGTATCCTATGCCGCGCCGGCGGGAAGTGTTATTTCTTTGCCAGCTCCAGGACCAGCTGATAGATCCGCTCGGCGGAATCCAGCACCGCGCCGCGCTGCTGGGCCTTACGCATAGTCTCCAGCCGCTCCGGATGGGCCAGCAGTTCTGCCACTGTTTCATACAGGCGCTGGCCGCTGCACTCTGCCTCCGGCAGAACCAGTGCCATGCCCCGCTGGGCCAGCACCTCGGCATTGCGCTCCTGATGGTGCTCGGTCACGTTGGGCGAGGGCACCATAATGCAGGGCGTGGCCGCCGCCTCCACCTCGCTGATGGTCGAGGCGCCCGCCCGGCAGATCACTAGGTCGGCCGCAGCCATCACCGTGGGCATGTTGTGGATATACTCCTGCATGCGAATGTTGGGGTGCGCTGCCAGATCGACGCCCTGCTCGCGGACGAAGTCCGGCATCCAGCGCCAGCCGAACGAACCGGTGGCGTGGATGTGATAAAACGCATCCTGTTCGCTCTCCAGCGCCATAAACTGCGCAATGACCTTGTTCATCTCCCGCGCGCCCAGCGAACCCCAGTAGGACACCACCAGTGGGCGGTCATCCAGCCCCAGCTCACGCCGCGCCGCGGCACGGGTGGTAAAGATAAACTCGCTGCGCACCGGCGTGCCGGTAACCACCACGCGCTCCGGGTGGCGGTATCGGCTGCGGCTCTCAGGGAACGAGACCATAATCCGGTCCACCTCGTCGGCCACCAGGCGCGTGGCCAGGCCGGGCACGGCGTTGGACTCGTGAACCAGGGTGGGAATCTTCTTCTGCGTGCCCATCTTCAGCGTGGGAAAGCTGGCATAGCCGCCGGTGCCGATAATGATGTCCGGCTGGAAGCGGTCGATCAGCCGGCCGGCCTTCTTCAGCGAGCCGGCAATGTGCGCCGCGGTCACAACATTGTGCCAGAGTCCGGCGGGCGTCATTCTGCGCTGAAAGTTGGAGATCTTCAGTGTTTCCAGCTCGTAGCCGGCTATGGGCACCAGCTTGTTCTCCATGCCGTCCTCCGCCCCGACGAAGAGGATCTTCGTCTCCGGGCGGCGCTCCCGCAGCAGGTTTGCCACGGCGATGGCCGGGTTGATGTGTCCGCCGGTGCCGCCGCAGGTAAAGATCACGTTCACTGCGCAGCCCTCATTTCAATTTTGCTTTGTTTTGCCTGGACACGCTGAGGATCACGCCCATTTCGGCGAACTGAATCAGCAGTGCCGTGCCGCCATAGGAGAAAAATGGCAGTGAGATGCCTGTGGCCGGCAAAAAGTTGGTCACCACGCCGATGTTGAAGAACACCTGCAGCGCCAGCAGCGTGGTAAAGCCGCCCGCCAGCAGCATGCCATAGCGGTCGGAAGCGCGCATGGCAACCCAGTAGCCCCGGACGATCAGCAGGACAAACAGCGTGAGGATGACCATCGCGCCCACAAAGCCCAGCTCCTCGCAGACAATGGAGAAGATGTAGTCGTTGTGCTCCTCGGGCAGGTAGAGATATTTCTGCCGGCTTTTTCCCAGGCCCAGACCCAGCAGGCCGCCCGAGCCAATGGCATAGAGCGACTGGGTAATCTGATAGCCGCTGTCGCCAGGGTCGGAAAACGGGTCCAGCCAGGCGGTGATGCGCTCGCCGGCATAGGCCGCCAGCAGCGCGGGATAGCGGATGACCAGAAACACCACCAGCGCCACACCGACGCCCAGCAGGGCAAACCAGCGCTT